>JBCBTO010000127.1:0-6063 GCA_039818625.1 Pseudomonadota bacterium | reverse complement strand
AACAGATGGTGGAATTGTTTCGTATCATCACTGCAGGCGATTTTGCTGACATGCAGACTTACGGTACCTATATCTTTTATCGCGCCGGTATTACGCCGGATGGCGAGTTGAAATTCTTCGTCGCGGGCGACTGACTGTCCTTGATCTCATGACCGATACATTCACCACAGTTCTGGATGACCGCGCCGTTCTTGCGATCGACGGCGACGACGCAAGGATGCTTCTTCAGGGACTGGTGACCGTCGATCTCGACAGATTGGGCGACACGGGCCATGTCTTCGGCGCTCTTCTCGCCCCGCAAGGCAAAATCCAGTTCGACTTTTTCATCCATGCCCATGACGGGCGTCTTCTGATCGATATGGATCGGGACAGGGCATCCGATTTCCTCAAACGCATGATGCTTTACAAGTTGCGGTCCGATGTCACGCTCGCCGACGTGAGCGACACGTATCACGTTCGGGTTTCATGGGGTGCGGCTCCTATTGGCACCCGTGATGCGCGACTTGCAGCTCTTGGCACCCGGGACGTGGTTGAAGGGAGCACAGAAAGCAACGCAACACCCGACACATATCACGCACACCGCATGTCACTTGGCGTTCCGGAGGCGGGCAAAGACTTTTCCTACGACGACATCTTTCCCCATGATGCGATGCTCGACGCGCTCAAAGGTGTCGATTTCGACAAGGGATGTTATGTCGGGCAGGAAGTCGTCTCCCGCATGCAGCATAGGGGCACAGCCCGCAAGCGGTTTTTTCACGTTGAGGCCGCAGCATCTTTGCCAGCGGCGGGCGAAGCGGTAGAAAGCGATGGCAAGCCCATCGGCACGCTCGGCGGGTCCCTCGGGAGCAAGGGATTGGCGCTCGTGCGCACGGACCGGCTTGAGGCGGCTCAGTCCTCTCCCCACGTGTCCGACCTCGACGTCATCATCACGGAACCCGATTATTTCACGTCTTTCAAAACCGCAAAATCCCAATGAGCGGCGGACGAAAGCAACCGGCGCGCGCGTGGCAACGCATGTTGTCCGGCAGGCGCCTCAATCTTCTCGATCCATCGCCGCTTGATGTGGAAATCAGCGATATTGCCCACGGCCTCGCGCGGGTTGCCCGTTGGAACGGTCAGACAAGAGGGGCACACGCATTTTCCGTGGCGCAGCATTCAACACTGGTGCTTGATATCGCAATTGCTTTGAGGCCGGATCTCGATCGGCCCATGCGCCTTGCAACACTCCTGCATGATGCGCCAGAATACGTCATCGGCGACATGATCTCCCCGTTCAAGGCAGTCATGGGCGGCACCTACAAGGACGTGGAAAAGCGCCTGATGGACGCAATCCATCTTTGCTTTGCGCTGCCCGCAGATCTTCCCAAAGGTGTCACCAGGCTCATAAAGGAGGCCGACCGGATTGCGGCCTATCTCGAGGCGACAGAACTCGCGGGCTTTTCACCAGAGGAAGCGGGGAAGATTTTCGGGACGCCAGCGCTTCATCCGCTCAACGCCTTTCCGGTCAAACCACTGCCGACAGAGGACGCAGAGGCAGACTTTCTGGCGCGTTTTAACGCCCTTCAGGAGCAAGATTGAATGTCTTCATTGCACGTGTGCCCCCTTTCAAGGTTGGTCGAGACGGTTGAAACATCGGGCGCGCGCCATGTGGCGAGCCTTATCAATGCCGGGATGGAGGTCCCCTACCCGCTCAGCGTCCCCGTCGACCAACGCCTTTTTCTCGGCTTCAACGACATTGTCGAGGATGTGTCCGGCTTTGTCCCACCGGAGAAAATTCATGCGGAACAACTCATCGATTTTGTGAGGGACTGGGATCGAGAGCACGCCATGGTCATCCATTGCTGGATGGGGGTCTCCCGATCTACGGCCGGTGTCTACATCGCTCAGTGTACGTTAATGCCAGATGACGATGAGGACGATCTGGCGCAAGAGCTGCGGGCAGCGTCCCCTGAGGCGACACCGAACATCCGCCTTGTCCAGTTCGCCGATCAGTTGCTCGGTCGCGATGGTCGTATGGTGCGCGCGATCGAAGCCATCGGTCGCGGCGAGGAGACCTTCGAAGGCGTGCCGTTCTCTCTACCGGTCCGTTAGAGCAAGCTGTGGGGCGCGTTCCTCACGGATGGGCCAGTGAAACAGGGCTGCGATTAAGCCGAGCGCAATGCCGATATACCAGATGCCGTCATAAGAGCCGGTCGCATCGAAAATTCTCCCGCCGAGCCAGATGCCCGCGAATGAGCCGAGCTGATGGGAGAAGAACACAACGCCGAACAACATCGCCATATAACGCGTTCCGAACATCGTCGCGACCAGTCCCTGGGTTGGCGGGATCGTCGAGAGCCACAAGAGCCCCATCGCGGCGGAAAACGCGACAATTGAGTAAGCTGAGACCGGCGCGAGCAGGAAGATCGTGATCACAATTGCGCGGCCGAGGTAAATGAAGCTCAGCACATACCGCATAGGCAGTCGACCCGATAAAATTCCAGCTGAAAATGCGCCGATGATGTTAAAAAAGCCAATCATTGCAATCGAATACCCACCCCAAACCGGATCGAGACCCAGGTCCTCGATGTAAGGTGGCATGTGCACCGTGATGAAGGCGACGTGGAAACCGCAGACGAAAAACCCAACGGTCAACAGCCAGTATGAAGGATGATTGAAGGCTTGGGCAAGCGCCTCGCGCACCGACTGGTCCGCCTCTCCCGCCGCGGGCTTTGCCGCCGGCTTTCCGCGTAGCGGAATTGCCAACAACGGAACGAGAAGGGCGCAAGCGGACAGGAACAGGAGCGTGATTTCAAACCCGTATGCCTGAACAAAGCCTTGGCCGATTGGTGCGAAAATGAACTGCCCAGCCGAGCCCGCCGCCGTTCCAAGCCCAAAGACGGTCGTGCGATAGGCTTCCGGCACAATGCGAGCAAAGGCCGCAAGCACCAGGAAGAAGGCAGAGCCGGCAATGCCGACGCCGACAAGGACGCCCGCCGTCAGCTGCAACATCACCGGGTCGGTCGTATAGGCCATCAAGACCATGCCGAGTGCATAAAAAAGCGTGCCGACGGTGAGTGTTTTCCACGTGCCGTATTTGTCCGCGATCATGCCGACAAACGGTTGCGCCATGCCCCAGACAAGGTTCTGGATGGCAATCGAGAGCGCGAAAACCTCTCGGCTCCAGCCGTTTGCGTCCGTCATCGGCGTTACGAAAAAGCCCATGGTCGAGCGCGGACCGAAAGTCAAAATGGCGATCAGGCAGCCGCACGCAATGGCAAACGCCATCGATACGGTGAGGGTTTGCTTGTCACGCATGGGATGCCCCTTTTCAGATCAACTCAGACATTTTCTCATTTTACCGCTGGTCGGACAAACGCAATTCTTGAATGCGTTCAACAAATTTCTTGATATCGAACGGCCTCGATGCCGCAGCCCATGGGCGACTGAGCGCGAAGGTCTATATCTCAACTTGTTGTAAATACCACGGACAAAACAATGATTTGGCTCGCATTCGCACTCACCGCCGGAACCACAGGCGCAATGATCTTTTTCGGCGCAGTGGTCGCGCCCACCGCGTTTACAAAACTCTCAGAAGAGCAAGCGGGCCTGTTCGTTCGAACGTTGTTTCCCCGATATTACCTTGCGTTCGGCATCACAACGCTGCTTGCGACCATTCCAGCATTTCTCGTCGGAGCGCTCTGGAGCGGCGTGTTGCTCGCCCTCATTTGCCTGGGTTTTGTGATCGCGCGACAGGTCCTGATGCCAGCCATCAACGCAGCGAAAGATGCGGGTGAGATGAAACGCTTCGACCAGCTTCACAAGACAAGCGTCTACCTCAACATGGTGCAGCTCGTCGGGCTTCTCGCGGCGCTTTTTATGATCCCGGCGCTGGTTTGAGCCGAGGTCGACTTATGACCAGCCGCCGCGTTTGGTGCGGTAGAAAATGTGAACGCCGATCTTGTCGACGATTTTCATCTTACGGGCCCAACGCGGGCTCACATAAGTCGCATGATAATGGGTCGAGTCGCCGACTTTCGGCAGATAGGTCCGCCCTTTGGTGACATCGCGCGCGATGCGGACGGCGCGTTTCCACGCCCCTTTGTCGTTGACGCGATCATAAATTCCGTCGCAGGCGAAAGAGAATTGGCAGCGATTGCGCCAGTGCTTGTTCTGGTAGACAACGCCGCAAATGGTGTTCGGATAGGTCGGGTTCTTAACGCGGTTCAGGATCACCTGCGCGACCGCTGCCTGGCCTTCCTCAGGCTCACCGCGGGACTCGAAGTAAATGCCGGCGGCGAGGCATCGCTGCTGCTTTTTCTTGAAACTCGAACGCGGCAGTGAGAAACCGGACCAGAAGTGGTGGTTTTTCCGCTGTGTGCGCGGCACCTCGAGAGAGGCCGTACGCGTTGACGCCCGCGGGTTCACCTTCGGAAACGGCAGACCGAGTGCACTTGTCGTACCAAGCGATGGGTCTGTATCGATTTCCGGCTCGCGCTCAGTGCGGCTTGCGATCACAGCGTTGAAAATGTCACGCGGATCGGCATTCGATGTGACGGATGCATAGCCATAGGCGACTTTGTCGGTTTCAATCGTGCTTGCCGTCGTTGTGAGATCGATTTCACCCGCTTCGACCTTTGCGAGCGTCTCACGCTCAATCTCAGCGATTTTCGCTTTGGGTATCAAGGCAAGCGGCTTGCCGAGCCGTTCCTGCTTTTGCGCAACAACTGCCTTTTTAGCCGGACGATCTGCCTTGGTGGCTGCGAATTGTGTAGTCTTGCGCTCGCTCACAAGCGCAAGGCGTGGCCATACACTGTCACTCGGCGCACTAAAGGCCATCGGGGTGTCGTAGAGGCTTCCGGCGACCAGCGGTCCAGCGGCGCGCGCCTTTAACGTGGACACGGGCAAATCACCCTTGCCAGCGCGGCTTACGATTGTCTTCGCTGACAGTTTCGCCGCCACTTCCGGTGTGGCCGCGAACCCATAGCCGACGAAATCCGCATTGATGTGTCTGTCCAGAACGCTGAGGCGCGTATTCGTCGCCACTTTCAAAATAACCGGCGCCCATTTGGGCGGGGACTGGTGGTCTGGATCGTAAACGTGTTTGCCCGGCTCACTGATGAGGGTCGCAAGCCAGCGCCCGTCATTTGTGTTACGCCCTGTCAGCTCCGAGATATCCTGATGGGCCACATCGCCGGTGAACGGAAGGGCTACGGCGAGCGCAAGGGCGCTTGTCACCGTGACTTGTGTAAAATTCCGCTTCAAAACTCTACGCAACACAACTGCTACTCTCATCACTTAACCCGGAGACCGGGAGGCCGCTTTGTGTTGTTTATCTCTGATTAACCTTGATTTTCGGTTAACGATGCGGTCAGCCAGCAGCCGACCGGGCAAACAACGCTCAAAGCAGTCGTGAGAATTGAGACACGAATTCAATAAGATTTCGCATAAGACCGGCCGCAAATGGCTTAGCCAGCGAAGAACACGGCGGGTTTTTCACCTTTCGGTAAAGGGAGTCTGAACGCCTCTGTTCGCGTTTTTTAAGAAAGCGTCGCCTGCGCGGCGGCAAGCCGGGCGATTGGCACACGAAACGGGGAACAGGAGACGTAATCGACCGCGAGGCGTTCGCAGAAGTGGATGGAAGCTGGGTCGCCACCATGTTCGCCGCAAATCCCAACCTGCAAATC
Source organism: Pseudomonadota bacterium (assembly GCA_039818625.1). Lineage (GTDB taxonomy): Bacteria > Pseudomonadota > Alphaproteobacteria > Rhizobiales > JACESI01 > JBCBTO01. The sequence continues at coordinate 397 of JBCBTO010000127.1, read as the reverse complement.
GGGGTTCGCTTCCCGGCCGCGCAAGGTCGCCATTTCGATGACGGCCCCAACACCATCCTCGTCGATGCTGACGAACGGATCGGTTTCCATGAGGCCCATGCGCTCATAAGTCGTCAAAAACGCAACGGCGTCATCCCGCGAAATGCCGAATGTCGTTTGGGTGAGGTCGTTCGTGCCGAATGAGAAGAAGTCCGCCTCCGCCGCAATCCGCTCCGCGATCATGGCCGCGCGTGGCAACTCAATCATGGAGCCAACCTTGTAGTGGAGCGAGTAATTCATCTCATGGTCCACATGTTGCGCGGCGTCATCGATCAGTCGGCTGATCGCAATGAACTCCCGGCTCATGGCGACAAGCGGCACCATGATTTCAGGTTTGATGTCGAGGTCGTGTTTGCGG
>JBCBTO010000126.1:0-6068 GCA_039818625.1 Pseudomonadota bacterium | reverse complement strand
GATCGCCGGTGATCGGATGCATGCCACCGGCCGCGGGCCATGTGGGGCCGGAGGTGAGTTCATCACGCTCCAGAAGGATGACATCGGTCCAGCCGTGTTTGGCAAGGTGGTAGAGGACCGAACAACCGACGACCCCTCCCCCGATGACAACCGCACGCGCCTGTGACTTCATGATACATCCTCCTTTAGGGCGAATTGCGCCTCTCCAAGGTGGAAGTCTCAGTCAACTGACGAAGGATGACAATGCTTGAAGGCGGCGTTTCATGGCCACAAAGCGCCGTCACTCATTTTGGTAGTGGACTGTTGTCGCTAGCGCGGTTTCTTGCCAAAGACGCGGATGTACTCCTCAGCCCCTCCCTTTGCGAGCGCCTTGGCCTGTTTCACCCAGTCTTCGCGCTCAATGCGGCCCTTGAACCGCAAGTGCTCGTCCACCCACTCGCGCTCGGCTTTCTTCCACTTGGCGACTTGCTCAAACTTGTAGATTCCAAGGCCGTGGAGGATGCCCTCAATCTTAGGCCCGACGCCGGAAATCATCTTTAGATCGTCCGGCTTTGCGGGCTTGCGCACTTTGGGTGGCCTGTTGGCATCCTTGTTCGGGGTTTTCGATGCAGATGAGGGGCTCGCGGATGTCTTTGCAGCGGTCGCTTTTGAGGTGCTGGCTTTTGGCGTCGTGGCTTTGGCTGAACCGCTCTTGGCACCTGCCGCCTTCGATGATTGTTTTCCAACCTTGTCGCCGGCGGCTTTGCTTCCGTCTGCTTTAGCACGAGCGACACCCTTTGATGGTGATGCCTTTACCTCGTCTTCTGCCGCTTTTTTCGCCGTCGTTTTCGCTTTCTTCGTGGTCGTCTTAGCCGTCACAGCGGCTGCCCCACCGACGGCTGCCAGCGCTGCTACAGGTGCAGCACTTCCCGAAACGGTCTCTTTCGCGGGAGCCTTGGTTTTGCCAGACTTCCCGGCTTTTGATGCGCCGCTCTTTGCCTTCGCTGGCTTTTCAGGACGATCAAAGCTGATTACCGGCTCCATGGCCGCAAACTCATCGTCGCTCAGGTGACATTTCACGAGGTGACCATCCGCAAGACGTTTGATGGGCGGCACCTCTTTCTCACACAAACCGCCGGACACATGGTCTTTAAACCGGCACCGCGTCTGGAACGGACACCCGGAGGGCGGGTTCATCGCCGAGGGAATGTCGCCCTCCAGCACGATATGTTTCTTATCGACGCTCGTGTCCGCAATCGGGATCGCAGACAACAGCGCTTCCGTATAGGGGTGATAAGGCGGTGCGAAAATCTGCTCCGTCGAGCCCTGTTCCACGATGTGGCCGAGATACATAACAACCACCCGGTCTGCGATGTACCGCACCACCGAAAGATCGTGACTGATGAAAAGCATTGTCGTGCCAGCATTGCGCTGAATGTCCATCAACAGTTCCGTCACCGCCGCCTGAACCGAGACATCAAGGGCCGAGACCGGCTCATCTGCTACCACAACCTTTGGCTGACCAGCGAAGGCACGGGCAACGCCGATCCTCTGTTTCTGACCGCCGGACAATTGCCGCGGCATACGCTTTGCGAAGGCACGCGGAAGTTTGACGAGGTCGAGCAACTCAAACATGCGTTTTTCACGCGCTTCGACCGTGTCGCCGACATCGAACTTCTCAAGCGTTCTGATGATCTGAGAGCCAACGGAATGGCTCGGATTGAGCGTATCAAACGGGTTTTGGAAAACCATCTGGATCGAAGAGACGAGATCCGCCCCCCGGTTTTCCACCTCGATTGCCTGGATCTCTCTGTTGTCTAACGTCACAGTGCCATCAGACGCCGTTTCCAGACCGAGGAGAACCTTCGCCAATGTCGATTTTCCACAGCCCGATTCGCCCACAATGGCGACCGTTTCTGATTCTCGTGCGGTGAATGAAATCGTTTCATTTGCCTTGACGACCCGCTTTTCACCGCCACCGAAAATCTCGTTAGCCGCAACCTGATAATACTTCTTCAGACTGTCGATCTTGAGCACTTCCCGGCCCGGTTCAATCGGGTCATTGCCGCCGACGCCATCGGGAAGCGATTCCCAATCCACATCACTAAAGCGCTCGCAGCGGCTTTCGTGCCGGTCATGGCCATCGATCGCCATCATTGGGATCTCGCGCTTGTTGCAAACACCGTCGACAAAATGGTGACAGCGCGGGCCGAAGTTGCAGCCGAAGGGACGTTGATGTGGCAAGGGCAATTGCCCCGGGATCGCAATCAAGGGTCGCTCATTCTTGTCAGCCCCCGGCAGCGGGATCGACCGGAAAAGCCCCTGGGTATAGGGATGCCGCATCCGGTTGAACACGTCATCAACAGAGCCCGATTCCACCGCTTCGCCCGAATACATGACCGTGATGCGGTCGCAGGTCTCGCGGATGAGGCCAAGGTTGTGGGAGATGAAGAGGAGCGATGTGCCGAATTTCTCGCCAAGGTCTTTGACGAGTTCAACGATGCCTGCTTCAACGGTCACATCAAGCGCGGTCGTCGGCTCGTCGAGGAGAAGCAAATCCGGGTTTGACAACAAAGCCATCGCGATCACGATGCGTTGTTGCTGACCGCCTGAAAGCTGGTGCGGGTAAGAATCCATCATGCGGGCAGGGTCTGGCAGCCGCACCGATTCAACCATCGCAAGCGAGCGGTCATAGGCTTCTTTTTGCGAGACATTCTCATGGATAATCGGCACTTCCATGAGTTGCTTGCCGACCTTCATGGATGGGTTCAGGCTCGCCATCGGCTCCTGATAGATCATCGAGATCTTGGAGCCGCGGATATCGCGCAGTTCGGCATCGGACATGTCGCCCATATCGCGGCCTTTGAACTTGATCGTTCCTTGCGTGATCTGGCCGATGTTCGACAAGTCCCGCATGATGCCAAGCGCGACTGTTGACTTTCCGCAGCCCGATTCACCGACGAGACCCATCGCCTCGCCGGGCATGACCTTGCAGGAAAAATCCATAACGGCCGGAATTTCGCCCGCACGCACGAAGAAGGAGATGGAAAGATTTTCGATTTCCAGAACGGGTTGTTGGTCACTCATTTTCCGCCCCCTAGTCTTTCAGTGATTGTTCGCGCAGACCATCGGCCAGCAGGTTCAGACCGAGGACAAAGGACATAAGCGCCAAGGCTGGCACCAGTGCAGGGTGTGCAGCGAGCCTCAAAAGCGTACTGCCATCCTTGATGCTGGTTCCCCAATCCGGGCTCTCTGGCGCCATGCCGAGACCGAAATATCCCAGCGTGCCAAGCAGGATCGTGGTGTAGCCGATGCGCAGGCACGCATCGACGATGAGCGGCCCCCGTGCATTCGGCATGATCTCCCACAACATGATGTACCAGGGGTTTTCCCCGCGGGTCTGAGCGGCTGCAGTATAATCCCGTGTTTTGATGTCGAGTACCAGACCGCGTACAATCCGGAACACGCCCGGGCTTGAGGCAAACACAACGGCGACGAAGATGTTCAGCTCATTCGGATCAATCGAGATGATGCCGAACGGGTCCGCATCAAACACGAGTCCTGCGTAGATCCAGCCGCCGATCAGAAGCGTCAGACCAATCTGGATGTACATCAGTTCAGGGCGCTTTTGATAGCGCGTGTAAAACAGGGTTACGAAGAATATGATCGGCACAATGAAGAAGAGACCCGCCATCGTGTAAGGCAGCGGCGTGTCCATCACACCCGGCGTCACCAACAGATAAAACAGAAGGATCACCGGGAATGCGAGGACCAGGTTGGCGAGGAACGACAAAACCGCGTCGATCCGTCCGCCATAATACCCAGCTGGCAGGCCGAGTGAGATACCGACCATCAGCGCGAAGGCGGTTGCCGCCGGCGCAATGATCAGCACGATCTGGCTGCCATGCACCATGCGGCTGAACACATCGCGGGCGAGCTTGTCACCGCCCAGAAGGAATGCCTGTCCCGAGGACGGATCAATTGCGCCAGGTGCCTTGTTTTTCATGACTGCGATTTGTTGCAGTGGATCGAAGGTCCCGACCGCATCGGCAAAAATCGCCGTGAAGACCCAGAACGCGCAGATAACAACGCCTGCGATGCCTATGCCTGAATCGAAAAGCTGGCCATAAAGTCCAAGCCTGCTTTTAAACGAAAAACTCAAAACGAGCAGGATTGCGAGCGCGACCCACACAGTCCAAAAGCGCGCGATGATTTGTAAGAGGATTTCCCCGAATGACAAAAATTCCATCTTGCGCTCCCTATTTCACGCGAATTCGTGGATTGAGGAACGCGTAGCCGATATCCGAAATCAGCTGCGTTGCGAGCACGAGAATGACAGACACCAACGAGCAAGCGAGGAGCAAATCGATATCGTTGTTGCCCGCAGCCTCGACAAGGGTGAAGCCAAAGCCCTGATAGCGGAACATGACTTCCACGATGACAACACCGGTCAAAAGCCATGGGAACTGAAGCATGATCACTGTAAACGGCGCGATGAGCGCGTTGCGGAGCGCGTGTTTCATCACAACCTGCCCGAAGCTCAAGCCCTTGAGACGCGCCGTCCTTATGTATTGCGCGGTCATCACCTCAACCATGGAGGCACGGGTCATGCGGGCGATATAGCCCATGCCGTAGATCGCCATCGTCATGACCGGCAGCGTGAAGTTATAAAAGGTGATGCCCTTTGACGTTGCCGTTGCAGCTGAGCCGTTGAGCCAACCGAGCCAGGAGGCAAAGACGACAGTAAAAATAACGCCCGATACATATTCAGGCGTTGCCGTCGAACCGATGGACGCGACCGATAACGTTCGGTCCGTTCGACTGCCCTCGCGCATCCCGGCAACAACACCAACAATCAAAGCCATCGGCACCATAGTGATCATAACCCAGAACATGAGCCAGCCGGTTGCGGCGAGCGCTGGCAGCAGCCTTTCGTTGACAGGCTTTTTGAATTTGGTGGAGCATCCAAAATCGCCTTGAAGCACGCCGGAAAAAACGCGTTCGGCGGGTTCGTTGCAGAAGCGGAACCGCGATCGTGGTTCGCCGGTTTCGACATCTCGGGCGGGGTTTTTGGGCCACACGCCAAGCCACGCGCCATATCGCGCAAAGAAGTTGTCTCGGTAGCCGTTGCTCACCAACCAACGCTCGATCTGTGCATCCGTTGCGCGAATGTTGGTCTGGCTTATCGACAGTTTGCGCAAATTCGGGTCGAGATTGACCAGAAAGAACACGACGAGCGTCAGACACAGCATCGTCAGTGCCATGACGCCCAGTCTTCTTCCAATAAATTGTAGCATTAAGCGGCTCCCACCCCGTTTTACGCGCCGCCATTGATCAGGCAGCGGTCATTTTCTGCGCTGACAATCCTCAAATTTTTTAATGAAGTTGGAGAGGAACACTGCGCAAAAAAAGAGGAGAACGGTTCCGTTCTCCTCTGTCTTTTGGTCCCTAGGCTTCGTCGAGCCAGGCTTCCTCGAAATGCATCTCAAACGTTGCATGCATGCCGTAGTTCTTCACCGCCGAGTTGTAGTGGCAGTAAATCTTGCGCCAGAACGGCTGAATGATAACACCGGAATCCTGCAGGATTTGCTGGATCTCCTTCATCAGTTCACGGCGCTGATCAGCGTCGGCAATTGCAAGTGCCTGATTGAGTTTTTCGTCAAACTCCGCGTTTGCAAAAGCGGACTCATTCCACGCTTCGCCGGAACGATAAGCAAGTGCGAGCACCTGCACACCGAGCGGACGCATGTTCCAGTTCGTCGTGGAATAGGGATATTTCGCCCAGTCATTCCAGAACGTGGAACCCGGCAGAACCGTGCGCTTGACCTTGATACCGGCCTCACGCATCTGTGCCGCAATGGCGTCGGTCGTGTTTTTGCGCCAGTCGCCATCGATGGAAATAAGCTCGTGCTCGTAGTCCATCTGGCCCGCTTCTTCGAGCAGTTTTTTCGCACCCTCGATATCGCGGCCTTTCTTCGGCAGTTCAGCATATTCCGGGTGGATCGGGCAAACGTGGTGGTTTTCTGCCGCATCGCCCAAACCGGCAAAACCGAGCTGCAGAATGACTTCGTTGTCCACGGCCATCTGCA
>JBCBTO010000125.1:0-6069 GCA_039818625.1 Pseudomonadota bacterium | reverse complement strand
GCCCTGGGAGAAGCGCTCGAAAATCCGCTCCTTGTCCAAGTCATCAATCGGTTCGCCTTCATTGATGACATGAACGCGCGCCGGTGCATCGACAACCACCTGAACAAGGCTGCCAAGCGGCGCATGCGCCAACGCATTTTCAACGAGATTGCTCATTGCCTCAAAAGCAAGATCGCGTGAGCCGCGCACCGTCACCTTGGATATCGTCTCATCCAGCGATAAATCACGCCCTCGGAACACGGCAAGGGGTAAGAGTGCACTGACGAGCTCATGGCAAAGGTCGCCCAATACGAACTCTTCCTCCCCCGGATCAGGTGCAATCGCGACCCGTGAGGCGGAAAGAAGTTGATCGATCAGCCGCCCCATCCAGAGCAGGTCATCCCGTAGCATGTCGTGCCTGACTTCTACGCCCGGCGTCGTCAGTTTCGCGGTCAAAACGGCAAGAGGCGTTCGCAGTTGATGGGCGGCGTCGGACACAAAGGAGCGCATCGCGCCGCAATCCGCTTCAAGCTTTTCAAGAGACGCCTGCACCGCACGGCTCAGCACCTCAGCATCTCCCTCAAGAGGGGTCAGCTGACAGGATCCAGCCGAGGCACGCGCCAACTCTTTGCAAAACCGGTCCAGATCGTCAGCCTTGATGACGACCAAGTCCTTTTTTCGTGCGGGTGGCGCTGAGTAGTTCACCAGGTTCGCCTACGAAGACAGGATGGCGACGGGCACATGACGGAGCAGATCAGCGCCGCATCTGTGACGCACAGGGGCGCGAACGACCTTGCAGGTCATTCTCGTCATAGATCATGTATCCAACACCTCGTGCGGTATGGATACGTGCTGAAGACCCACATTTCTTCAGTGTCGAGCGAAGACGGTGGACACTCACCTCGATGGCATTTGGTGTCACTTCGCCATCATATCCATACAGCTTCTCTTCGAGGGTGGTTTTGGGAACGACGTGGTTTGCCCGCTTGATCAGGCATTCCAGCAGACACAATTCCCGTCGCGGCAGAGATAGCAATTCGCCACCAAACGAAACCTCGCGGGTCGTGATGTCAAAAGACAAGGCACCGAGCTGCAGAGTGTTTGAAATCATGTTTTCGGTACGCCGCAAGACCGCGCGCACGCGAGCCACCAGTTCCTCGAACTCAATGGGCTTTACGATGTAATCATCCGCTCCGCTGTTGAGGCCATCGATTTTCTGATCCACCTCCCGCAGAGTGGCGGTCATGATAATGACGGGCGTTTTGATTTTCTCACCGCGCACGCTGCGAAGCCATTCAATCCCGTCACCGTCCGGCAACATGCGGTCCAGGAGAACAAGATCATAGTCCGCCGAAACAAAAGCTTCATCTGCATCTTGAATATTTAATGCAGTATCCACTTCGAATCCGCTAAGTTTTAGAGCTTTTTTCGCCTGAGAGGACAAAGCCTCGTTATCTTCCACCAATAATGCCCGCATAAACTCCCCCTGAATTCAGCAGATAATTTAGGTCACGCCATTGAAAAGCGCTTACCTGCAGTAGTGTGGAGCGTAAAATTGGCGAAAATAAAACACAAATCACAAACAAGGATCGGGACACAGCGTCATCGACTCCAAATACTCTCAATAGGAGCGGTTTATACTGATTATTTTCTGACTCTGAATTTTAAGACTAATGATGATAAGTCAATATAACGTTGCGTCATGTAAGTATGTTTTCCTATAATAAGTGTCATAAAATATTCACGTGACATCGATTGGCACCTCAAAAAAATGCGAGCAAGCTGGCGAATTTTTGAAATAAACGCAACAAAAGATGCTTTTCTGCAACACTCTCATATTTCAAACGGCTGCCGCTCACTATGGAAAGAAAGACTGACGCGCAGAAGCCATGGGATTTTACGTACTAGCGGGCCGAGACGACAAAGGCGTCATCCAGCCAAGCTGTCGATGATCGGACAATCCGCCCGGTTATCACCGCGGCAAGATTGAGCGAGGTGGGTCAACTCATCATGCAGAGACTGCAACTCAGCCATCTTGCGCTCAATCTCCACAATGCGTTGCTGGGCGAGTTTCTTGACATCCCGGCTTGATCGCGAACGATCTTCATAAAGACTTAGAAGCTCGCGACATTCGTCGACGGAGAAACCGAAACTGCGCGCGCGGCGCACGAAGATAAGCTTTTTGAGCTCCGCGTCGTCATAGAGCCGATATCCGCTGGCTGACCGACCACTCGGCATCACGAGACCGATATCAGCATAGTACCTCACGGTTTTCACCGATAAATCGGCAGCCTTGGCAACATCTCCAATCCGCATAGCTCCGCCTCTTGACCTTCCTGCTGGGGGAGACAGTATTTGTAGTCGAAACAATGTCAATCAGAGAGCAGTCATGGCGACCTTGACGCAAAGCATCGGCGGCATCAGCTGGACCTGCAAACACACGTGGCAGCGCGCCTCGAAAAACACGGCCTGGTGTCTGCTCGGCTGCGCCATTGGAGACATGGGCACCATCCTTTATTTTCAGGTTACCGGCATTCCCTGGCCGACGCTCGCCATCATGGCGCTTGCCATCGTCAATGGCATCATCACATCCATCATCCTTGAGACGATCATCTTGTCGCGTCAGATGGCCTTGAAACTCGCGTTCAAAACCGCAATCGGCATGTCGCTCATCTCCATGGTCTCGATGGAGGTGGCCATGAACACGGTTGACGTCTTTATGACCGGCGGAGCGAAACTAACATGGTGGGTTATCCCCTTCATGCTGTTTGCAGGTTTCATAACCCCATTGCCCTACAACTATTGGCGTCTGAAAGCCCTCGGCAAAGCGTGCCATTAACACGCGAGGCTTGACCAAAGTACCATGGGACAATCCCTGCGCTGGAGCTAACCTTCGATGCGGAGAGATGCGTGGCTGTCACCCTTGGGGAAAGACGGCACACGCCCATGGGAGGGAAAGCTATGTCGGTGTTCACACGACCGCCGAGACCAAAGCGCGGTCTGCCATGCGCGTGAAAGTCCTGGGCTCTGCAGCGGGTGGCGGCTTTCCGCAATGGAATTGCAACGCGCCATTGAGCAGAGCCGTGCGGGCCGGTGAGCCGGGCTTGAAGCGACGGACACAGTCCAGCATCGCGGTCTCAAACACATCCGGAAAATGGGCGCTCTTCAACGCATCGCCCGATATTCGCGAACAGATAGAAGCAAACCGAGACCTCTCGCCTGCGCCGGACGCCCCTTTGCGCTCAACCCCCATCTCCTGCGTGGTACTCACCAACGCGGACGTCGATCACATCGCCGGTCTTTTGTCCCTTCGCGAACGCGAGCCGTTCGTGCTTTATGCAACGAAGCGCATCATGGATGTGCTCCACCAGAACCCGATTTTCAATGTGCTGAACCCCGATTATGTCGAGCGTCGCCTCCTGGAACTTGGCACAACAATCGATCTCGAAAGCCCGGATGGGCCGATGGGCGTCACCATCGAAACCTTCGCGGTGCCCGGCAAGGTCGCGCTTTTCATGGAAAACGAGGCGGCGGCGGGGCAGAATTTCGGCACGGAAGACGGTGATACCGTCGGCCTCAGGATTTCTGAGACGGGTGGGGCGAGCCACCTCTTCTACATTCCGGGTTGCGCGGCGGTCGACAGCGCCCTGCGAAACAGGCTGAAAGATGCGCCCTGCCTTCTCTTTGACGGCACCGTCTTTACCGACGACGAAATGCGCGAGACCGGCGTCGGCGAAAAGACAGGTGCCCGCATGGGTCATATGTACATCTCGGGCGACGGCGGCTCCATGGAGGCACTTGAAGACCTCAACATCGCCCGGAAGGTCTACGTCCACATCAACAACACCAATCCGGTCCTGCGGGAAGGAAGCGACGCCGAGCGCTCAGTGATCGAAAACGGCTGGGAAGTCTCGTATGACGGCATGGAGATCACCCTATGACGCTCCAACGCCACACGCGGCTTGAAAGAGCGCTCACCCGCGATGAGTTCGAACAGGCGCTGCGCGATGTCCTGACCGACCGCTATCACATCCATCACCCGTTTCATAAATTGATGAACGCGGGCGATTTGACCAAAGCGCAGATGCAGGCCTGGGCGCTCAACCGCTATTGCTATCAATACATCATCCCGAAAAAAGACGCGATTGTTCTCGCCCGCTCCGAAGACCCGGCCTTTCGCCGCGAATGGCGCAAGCGTCTCGTCGACCATGACGGCGAAGAAGACGGCGACAATCGCGGTGGCCTCGCCCGCTGGATCAAGCTCGCCGAAGGCGTCGGCCTCGACGCAGACATGGTGATCTCCCGGGAAAAAGCCCTGCCCGCGACCCGCTTCGCCGTCGGCGATTACATCAGCCTCGTCTCTGACAACTCCATGCTCGTCGCCGTTGCCTCCTCGCTGACAGAACTCTTCTCGCCGGTCGCCATAGGGGAACGCGTGCCCGCCATGCTCGCGCGCTACGACTACATTACGGAAGACACGCTCGCTTATTTCACGCCGCGCCTGAAACAGGCCCCGCGCGATGCGGATTTCACGCTGGAACTCGTGAAGGACTGGGCGGTCACGGCGGAGGCGCAATCGGAGGCGATCGACGCGTTGATCGCGAAGTGCGATATCCTGTGGGCCATGCTCGACGCGCTTTACCACGCCTATGTCGAACCCGGTCACATTCCGCCTGGAGCTTTCGTGCCGGAGGACGTGTGAGCACCATGGGCCGCCGACGTCTTCTCATCACAAACGGGGTCAAACCGCGGCTGCGCCCGCATATTCACCTGCGGTTCAATGACCTCAGAGAGGCTTACTGCGTTCTCGCACCGGAACACGTCTACTGGCCGGATGACACGTCGGTCGCAATCTTAAAAAAACTCGACGGCGCCCGCGACGTGACTGCCATCATCGCGGAACTCGCCGCAGAATATGACGCGCCAGCCGACATGGTCGGGCCGGACGTGGTCGAGTTCCTCCAGACCTGGGCGGATGAGCGCCTGATCGGCGAGGCGGCATGACAAACGAAAAGATAAACGTCGGCCGCCCCATCGGCATGCTCGCCGAACTGACGCATCGCTGTCCGCTGCAATGCCCCTATTGTTCGAACCCGCGAGAACTTTTGAAGGCAAACCGCGAGCTTGATACCGGCGAATGGCAGCGCGTCTTTATGGAAGCAGCTGACCTTGGCATCCTTCAGGTGCACTTATCCGGCGGCGAACCAACCCTGCGGCGCGACCTGCCGGACCTCATCAAAACGCTCTCAGAAAACGGCGTTTACACAAATCTGATCACGGCGGGCGTCGCACTCCCGGAAGACCGGTTAAAAACGCTGGTGGATGCGGGCCTGGAACACGTGCAGCTTTCCATCCAGGGGGCGGATGCAAAAACGACTGAGCTGATCGGGAACTACAAAGGCGGCTTCGAGGAGAAGCTAAAAACCGCAGCAACCGTCCGCGCACTCGGCCTGCCGCTCACGATCAACGCTCCGATCCACCGCCACAACATCGATCAAGTGGAGAGCTTCATCGAGCTTGCTCTCGACCTCGACGCCGACCGGCTCGAAATCGCGAATGTCCAATATTATGGCTGGGCGTATTTGAACCGCCCGGCGCTGATGCCGGATCGTGAGAAGGTCGACCGCCAAGTCGAGATCATCGAAAAGGCCCGCGAAGACCTGCGCGGCATTCTCGTGATCGATTTCGTGACGCCGGATTACTACGCCGATTATCCAAAGCCCTGCATGGGCGGCTGGGCGAATGATGCCCTCGTCGTCACCCCCGAGGGCAAGGTGTTGCCCTGCCATGCGGCGGAGACGATCCCGACGCTATCGTTTGAGACCGTGCGAGAAAAACCGCTCTCGGACATCTGGTATCAGTCGGTAGCGTTCAACGCCTATCGCGGGACGAACTGGATGGCGGAGCCATGCCGCTCCTGCCCGCGCAAAGAACTCGATTTCGGGGGCTGCCGCTGTCAGGCCATGGCCGTGATCGGAGATGCAAGTGCGACCGATCCGGTTTGCATCAAATCGCCCCATCATCAGGCGTTGCAGGATCAGGCGAATGACCATGCCGCCAAAGCGGATGCGCCTTTTATCTACCGTGTCG
>JBCBTO010000124.1:0-6117 GCA_039818625.1 Pseudomonadota bacterium | reverse complement strand
ATTTGGCCTGGTTCGCATCGAGTTTGGTGTCGGCAAGAAGGTCCGACATGCCAACAATTGCATTCATCGGTGTGCGGATTTCATGGGAAATGACGGCGAGGAAATCGGATTTCGCGCGGCTCGCATGCTGCGCGGTGACAGCAAGGTCCCACATCTCCGACGCCTTTTTCTCAATATCTGCCTGCGCTTTGATGAGCGCAATTTCACGATCTTTGAGTTCGGTCACATCACTGACCAGGATGATCCGGGTTCCGTCGGACCGCTTTGAGATGGTGATCGTCAACCAGCGACCATCGGCCATCGGCATCGCGATGGGCTCAGCCTCGCAAAGCCCCCAACCGGTCATAACTGCATCGAAAACGCTGTGTCGATCGACAGCCATGAACGCTTTGCGCTTTTCTGCCAAACGCATGAGGGCGGCGAACGTGACACCTTCATTGATATCATCAGTGAGGTCTGGAAAGAGCCGAATGAAAGGCGAATTGAAGAAAACGAGCTCTTCCTTGGCGTTGAACCGGGCATAGCCCTCGCGGATGCTTTCGAGCGCATCTGCGAGAAAGTCGATCGTTTCGTCATCGTCTTTCGAGCGTTCAGCACCACCTTCTGCGACCGCCTGGTCTTTTGCAGTGTGAAAGGGCGAAGCAAAAACGGCGACCAAAGTCATCACGACGAGTATCGCAATGCCCACGGGCCGCAAAACCGGCATCGCATCCAAAAAGTCCTGCAACGCGCCACCGAGCGGCGTCACGGTCGGGAGGATGAGGAGAAACCCGAAAAGCACCGAACCGAAAGCGAAGGCCATCGACCATCGAGCGCCCTGCGCAGTCCGGGCAGAAACGCTTTGTGGCTCAGTTGTGTGATTTGTGTCCATGGATGCGCTCGACCAAAATACCAACGCCTCCAAAACAAAAGGCGTCCGGTGGAAGGAGAAACCGGACGCCAGTCTTTAACGAAATGGTTAGGGAAGTGTCACCGGACCGCCATCACCCCGGGAGAAAAGGGTGAAATTCGGAAACACAACACCACTGAAAAGGTTAAGCCCCCAACCCCTTCTTAACGCACTTCCAACTTTCCAACATCAACCACTGCGCAACGCATCACTGCCCTTTTCCGAGCACCATGACCGTAAACGTCCTGAAGCAAATGGAAATATCAGTCCATAAACATTCAAGTGGTCGTGAGATTCTGGTAGCATAAACATGATCGTGAAGCACCTTTTCTCTCACATCGTCCACACTTTCGTCATAACCTGTGGTTACCTGCGCGAGCCCGGTGATTCCCGGCCTCATGCCGTAAGTGCGTTCTGTGTAAAAGGGAATTTCCCGCTCAAGCTTGGCGAAAAAGGCTGGTCTTTCGGGCCTCGGGCCAACGATTGACATGTCGCCGCGCAGCACATTCAGGCATTGCGGGAACTCATCAAGACGCGTCTTGCGTAAAAAATTTCCGATTCGAGTGATTCGCGGGTCGTTCTTGGACGCCCACACAGCACCGGTTTTCGCCTCCGCATCAGCCCGCATGGTGCGAAACTTTGCCAGCAGAAACAGCTTTGTTTCGGTTTCAGTACGCGCACCCACCCGCAACTGCCGATAAAAGATCGGCCCGGGCGAATCGAGCTTGATCGCCAGTGCGACGAATGGGAAGATGATGGCAAATACGACGAATGCGGCGCTCGCGACGAAGATATCGAAGACGCGTTTGCCGACCCGGGCACCATCAGACATGAAGAGCCCCATACCCATCGTGTCGAGCGCACCGCCCGCCTCACCGCCGAATTCATCCGCGCCGTCGTCGGAGGCCCTGCCCCAGCGGCCTTTATCCATACGGGCGAGAAAGCGAATGCCGCCGACAAGGCCAGCCATGTGGCCAGCGGCAAGATAAGCAAAAGGATGTGCCATTTTCGGAAGACTTTCTAATGCGTTGAAAATTTGGAAAAGACCGAGGCCGATCAGACCGAGGAGACCAGCGAAACAAAGGGCGTAGAACGGCTCACCCATCGTCGCGAGAACGCCGCTTGCAACCAGCATCGCCACGAAGAAAAACGGAGTAAGTGCCCGCAGCGCCTTGCCAGAGGCGAAGACGAAGGCAACACCGGGCCGTTTCAGACTGAAGAGTTCCGGAAGCCGGATGATCTGTTGCATCGCGCCAGCTGAGATGCGAACACGGCGGCGGAAATCCTGTCCCATCTCAGTCTTTTCGAGTTCGCGGGACGAAAACGATGTGTCGTAGACAGTCTTGTAACCCTGGCCGACAATACGCATCGGGATGATGAAATCATCATTGATTGTGTCAGCCTCAATTGGCTCGAAGAGACCTCCTCGGATTGCGTAGAACGCACCATGCGCGCCCATCATGGCGCCGACAGTGTTCTCAAGCTCTTTCACCCGTCGCTGATACTGCCAGTAGACGCGCTCCCCTTCGCTGCCCGGTTGATCGAGTTCATAGGCGCAGCAAACAACGCCGACCTCGGGCGATGTGAAATGACTGACGATGCGACGAAGAGCATCGGGCTCCACGGCCGAGGACACATCACTCAAAACGACCACATCAGCATCAATGTCAGCCATAACCTCGTTCAAAACGGCAATTTTGCCGCGATTGATGATGAAGTCTTTTATGTCGGCTGAAAAATGCGGAGCATCCGCCAACGCCTCACGAGCATACTGAACCGTGCGATCGGTCGAACCGTCTGACGCGATGACGACGCTGAGCTTATCCGCCGGATAGTCGAGTGCTGTAAGGTTCTCAATCTTCGCCTTGATGAAGGAAGCTTCATTATAAGCGGGGATGACGATGGCAACGCTCGGCAGTCGCGCATCATCACCTTCCAAAGATATTGATACTGCCTGTTGCCCACCGCGAAGCTTGGCGACCACTTTCAAAAGAACGGGATAAGCGACGTGGTGGTAAGCCACGAGCGCGAACGCGAGCCAGAACAAGCCCGCCGGGAGTGTCGCATCAATCATCGCCTTACGCCTTTACGAGATTGGTGTAGGCGGACAGCGTGTTCGACCAGCTGAAGTTTTCAGAAACGAAACCGCGCGGCGAAGGAACCTGCCGTTGCTTCAGGATATCGAAAAGAGCGGCCGCGAGGTCTTCCGGTTCTTCTGCGGTCACAACACGACCAATTTCCGGACAGACGGCATCGCGGACGGAGCCAACGTCGGTGGCAACGACCGGCACATCACATGCCTGTGCCTCAAGAATGGTGAGTGGCAAACCTTCAGCCCGTGACGGCAGACAGGCAACATCGAAGGCGGGATAGACGGTTGAGGTGTCCGGCACATTGCCGAGGAACATAACCTGCCGCTCAATGCCGAGCGACTTCGCTTTTTCCTTCAATGGAACCATCTGCGAGCCCGCACCGACGAGGACACAAATGACGTTTTCAGGCAGGTTCACCATCGCGTCGAGCAAAATGTCATGCCCCTTCACGATTTCAAGACGCCCGACGGATCCGATGACCGGGGCCTCAACTGGGATATTCCAGCGTTTGCGCACAGCGGCTTTGTCCTCGGGTTTAAACCGCTTTGTATCGACGCCATTTGTGATCACGCGCACATCTTTAGCGCCTGTGATGGCTGCGACCGTGTCGGCTGCGGTGATCGAAACACCCACGAGACGCGGACGAACGAGAGAACAAATGGCCTTTGTCATGATGCGGCGGCGGGGATGGCCGTAATGCCAGACATCGTGTTCCACATGGGCAATTACGGGAACCTGTGCGAGACGCGCGGCAAGACCACCATAAAGCAGTGGGCCGACATGGTGGGTGATGACGGCCTGCGGCTTTAGTTGTTTGAAGGTATGGCGCAGCTGCCAGATCAAGGACGGATTGACACCGGGCTTTTTGGAAAAGCCGCGCAGTTGCTTGGAAAAAGGCTCAAGCGCCGGCCAGGCAGTGATGATCTGCTTGCGCGTGCCTTCAAGGCTGAACACTCTGTTTTCACCGGGCAGCTGGCTTGCCAGATCACGTACCAGAAGTTCGATTCCACCCGGCGCCATGCGCTGCACGATATGAATTGTCCCTTTTTTCATAGTCTTCCGCTTTCCGTCCCTTGCATTACGTCAGATCGCCTGCTGTCGCGTTGAATTCCCCAAAACAGACGTCAGACCTGAGCCTGTCGAGGACGTATTGAGCAATCGCCATGCCAGATGGGTGAAGACCAGTTTTAAGGTTCAAACGGCAAAAGCCGCGTTTGAGAGCACTCGCACCGCCGCATATTGCAAAACGCAGCCCCGGTTTTCGCATTTTGCAAATCCCGCGTTGCAAATCGGGCAGGCTGACTGTGCGAATTGCAAAAAACGGCCTGGCATGGGCCAAAACCGGGAAATAAACCCAGCTAAAGACCGGCACGCCATTTGCTCCTTACCGGCGAACGAGATGCGGATTGCATCGCATTCGAAAAACGACAAACGCTGAGGGGAGCTTGGAAATGTCAAAGAAATTGACGATCGACAAGGATATGGACGCCGTTGCGATGGCGGATTTGCGCGCAACCTTTGAAGACCTGGCTGATGCCAAGGAAAATGTTGAAATTGATCTGATCGATGTCGAGTTCATCGACAGCTCAGGTGTTGGTGGTCTGGTGTTCTTGTACAAGCGCCTTCTTGCCAATGGCTTCAAGTTGAGCGTCCACAACGTTGGCGGACAGCCGCTGCGCCTTCTCACCCATCTGCGCATGCAGGGCTTGATTGCATCGACCCGAGATCAGGCGGCCTGATCATGACGGGCAAATTCATGAAACGGTGCCTCCTGGCGTCCGCTGGAGCGGCGACACTGTTGCTGTCCGGCTGTTCCGTCTGGTGGCCGGAACACGGTCATGGCGGGTTTGCGGAACATCGCATGGGTCTTCCAGGCTCGCTCGCCCATGATCGCTTCGACGAGCGGCGCGACAGTCGTCTGGTTGGGCGTCATAACCCACTTGGCATTCGCCATTTCGGACCGATCTTGCAGGACGGTTATTCCCATCGCGGTCGCGTTGGCGAGGCACGCTACGTTCATGATTTCGCAATCATCTCCTTCGACGAACGCGTTCAGTATTTGAAGGCCCGCGGCGCAGAGCGCTGTGCACCCGGCGATCTCGCCAAGGCCGAACTCATCTTGAACCGCGTGAAACGCCAATGGGTCAGCGACCTCTATGGCGATGCACTCATCGACATGGAACGGCTTGAATACCGTCTCGATCGCGTCGACGAACGCATCTTCAACGGTCACTGCCAACACACTCAAATCATCGAGCATCATCCGGCGCCCGCGAAGAAAAAGGTCTTCAAAAAGCCAGTCTATGATCTTGGACCCGCCGTTCAGAAGTAAACATGCGTAAGCTCTTCCATCATACTTTACGGGCCTTTGTGGCGCTGGTTCTCGTCTGCGTGAGCCTGCCCGTCATGTATGATGTGTTCGTTCAGAAAGAAGGCAACGCAAGCGAGACCTTCGCCACACGGGAACGGCTGTCATCCTCAGACCTCAGTTCTTTGGCCATTGTGAAGCCGGAGCAAGCGGGCCCAGTTTCAAAAGACGCACAATCAGACGACCGGCAGAAAGATGTCGAAAACGTCCTCGATGCAGCAAACGACGACCCGCAAAGCGGGCTCGACGCAATGCTTGCGGAAATCGATTCAATCCTTGCTGACATCGACACGATCGCGACCAGCAATCTGGAGCCTGCGGCAGACGCGCCAAACCGGCCGCGTGCCGCAAAGCTTGAAAAAGACACATCGCGCCTGACGCCAGCCGAAGACGTAACCATCAGCGCCAAACTGAACGACCGGATGGCCGAAATCGTCCGCGAAAAGGCGAAAAAGACTGCCGAGCGACCACCCGAAGCCCAGCGCGAAATCGTTCGTAAAATGCTCGACAAGCTCGAGGTGGACGGTTCAGGCGACATCGGTCCGCCAAAGACAGAAAAGAAATCCGAAGAAACGCTCGTGCTTTCAAAAAGCGCTGAGCGCATTCCACCATCGACCGTGCCGGTTGCGTCGCCGAACGAGCATTTGAACAAAGCGCTTCAAATCATCGCAAAACAGCGGGAAGGCGGGGGCGACGAAGCCACCGCGCTCTCAAAACAACTTCAGGATTTGCGCTCTGACATTGAAAAGACAACTCAAAGAGCGCCC
>JBCBTO010000123.1:0-6152 GCA_039818625.1 Pseudomonadota bacterium | reverse complement strand
TCGATATTCACACGGCGCCCTCGGGTGGCGCCTTGCTGGCGACACTGCCGGCGCCCGGTGCCGCGGGACAGATCGGGCGTTACATTTATGCTACGCGGCTCCGCGCCGGGCTCGGCTCCAACCCCGTTGGACTGGATCGCGGTGCGGGGCTTGAGGGCGACGAGGATGTCACCATTGGCCGCTATGACATTGTCGTCGTCATAGAAGGCCCGCGCGAACCAAGTGTCGTCCGGAAAAAGGCCCGGACCGCTGGAATCTGGATCAATCGTGATACGGTTGAGTTCGACAGCGTGCCCGCATCTTATCTGATGATGACCACGAAACCCGTCGATGATCCGCAATTCCAACAGGCTTTGTCCTCGCTCGGTATTGGTCTTTCCGAAATCACCTTCAATACGAACAGCGCAAACGCGGATGCCGCAACGGATGGAGATTTTCGCGACGCTGTCGTGCGCTTGAAAATGACGAAGGAACTCTATTGGGAAGGAGAGGGCATCCGGTTCTTAGGCGATAACCTCTTTCGTGCCCGCTTTAAGATACCGGCGCTCGTGCCGATTGGCGTCCATCAGGTGCGAAGCTATCTGCTGTTGGACAACCAGCTGGTGTCCGGCGCCACCCAGGCGGTCAACATCAAGAAGACCGGCTTTGAGCAATTTCTTTATCGCTTTGCCCACGACTACGGGTTCTTATACGGCGTTGTTTGCGTGATTCTCGCGATCCTGACCGGATGGCTTTCGAGCGTCATATTCCGCCGCGATTAACGCGATTGCCTGGCGTCATATCTCACATTTTACGATAGACGTGCACCCGGGCGAGGTGGTCCGGATCGGACTTTGGCAGCGTTGCAAAAGCCTCTCCCTTTTCGACAACGGCGAGCCTGCCCTCGTCAACAAGGCCGTCCACGACCTCCTGAAAGCCGTGTTCTTCGAAATGGCTGTCGCTGATCGTGTAGATGATGTGCCCACCTGATCTTAAAAGCCGCACGAATTCTGCGATCGTTTCCGCGATCATGTATCCGCTGACGCCGACGCTCACAACGCAATCAAACGCCTCATTTTCGACCGGCAGAGGTTTTGTCAGGTCAGCCTGAAAATCCTGGTGGTAGATACCCTTTTCCCGCGCGATCGCGAGCATCTTGTCCGAGATATCCGTCCCCACCATCGCGGTGTAGCCGTGCTCGCCCATGAGCGCGCCCATGAGCCCGGTGCCTGATCCCGCGTCAAGCAAGTCCGCGTCTTTCGCCACGTATTTCAAAACATAATCGATGGTGGCATCCGGCCCCCGCCACCCGAGAAGATCGTGCACGTCCTTGTCGTAGTCTTCGGCCCAGGCGTCGAACCGCGCCCGCGCCCGCGAGGTCTCGGAGGCGACTTTATAGGCCCAGCCAATGCGGTCGAGGCGGCCGTCGGGCAGGGTGTCCCCGCCTTGCTTGGGTCTGGTATTCAAGGCTGAGTTCCCCCGTTTTTCGACACCGGCTGCCAGGCATAAAATGGCACCTCATCTTCCGGCAGGTGCAACATGCCGCCTTTCTCTCCGAAGCGTACAGCTGTCGTGAAGGCCAGCATGTAAGCGCCCGGTGCTGCGACGTCGTAGAAGTGATGCACAATGGACTTGAGGATGAACATGCCGACCCCTGTCGACTGATGCTCCTCGGCGACCATCCCATCTACGATATAGTACCAGAGGCCCCGGTCGCTCAGGATGCGCATCAGGCCGATGGTGTTACCCTTGTATTTGACCTGAACGGCAAATTCAGTCGCGGCCAGGCTTTGTTCGGCAAAGGCGGGGTCTTTCCAGCCAAGCCCGACACTCTCGCGCAGCGTGAGATAGGTGTCAGCGTCCGGCATCTCATAAAGTACCTTATAATCGTCACCCAGCGTGTTGTCAGGTGGCGCGACGGGGTTTTCAAACGCAGGTTCGCCGGGCCCGGTTATCGGCCGCCACGCATACATGCCAAACTCCGGCGGTTCGAGCTTTTGCAAACCGGTCTTCTCAACGAAGTCTGGAACCCAGGACACCGCCATCATATAGGCGCCGGGCGGCGCGGTTTGATGAAAATGGTAGACCAGATAGCTCACCATGAAACGGCCAATGCCGACGCCTTGATGATCGGGCAGGATCGCGCCGTCGACCATAAAATACCAAAGACCGCCATCGCTTATCACGCGGCAATATCCAACGCATTGATCGTTATACGTGATCTGCACCGCGAAGTCGGTGTTGGAAAGGCCGGTCCCAGCCGCGGCGGCGTCCTTGTCCGCCATGCCGGTCACGCGGCGGATGTGCAGATAATCTTCGACAGATGCCATCTCGTAGATGACCTTATACCCGTCTGGAAAATCGAAAACGGGCTCCTGCACGTCATCCCTCATGAACCAACCCCCTTTAAAGCGCCGTCATCTGGCGTAAACAACGCGACCTGGATCGCATCCCAGCCGACGGTGTCGGGCGGACAGATCAGCACGTCGTTTTCAACGGTCGAAAACCCCTGCGCCTCAATCAGGCATATGAGGTCGTCCGCGCTTGGCTCTTCATCATTGTCGTAGCGATATTTCAACTTTGCTTCGCGCTGCGCATCGCTGCGTTGTGCGCCGTGCCACGTCATTTTCAAAAGCCGACCCTCAGGTTTTAGCATCTGCCTGGAAGCCCGAAGCAAAGCGTCGAACGTGTCACCAGAAAATGTGCCGAAAAAACCAATGCCCAAAACGGTGTCAAAGCGCCCGGACAGCGTGTCGACATGGTCAAAGACATCACCCGCAATAAACTCGGTCTCAATGCCGAGCGCGCGACATATCTCCCGGTTTTTGACGAGGGTCGGGTGGTCCGACTGCTCAAGAAAATCAAACGTGCTGGCGTTGAGATCGAGCCCGACATAGCGGCTTGGAGGCTCTCCAAAACGCACGGCATTATCATAAAACATCGGCCCGCAGCCGAGGTTGAGAACGCTCTCGCCTGTGACATGGCGAAATCCATTAAGCCAGAACTCTGCGATATCCGGAAAAGCGGCATTCTTGACCTGAACGCTCTCGTAGTAGTCGGCGATGTATGAGTAAGGCGCTTGCTCCGCCATCATGCGCCTCCTTGTTCGAGGATCAGGAAGGACGAGCGATAAGGGATGCCGGGACCCGCTTCGGGATTGAAGCGTTGAACGGTGATGCCGTTGATTGCCGATGTCGATGCCGCCGGATAAAAGAGTTGGCCGAGCCTGAAGGGATCACGCATGATAACCTTCATGTTGGGTCTCGCCGTCGAGAAGAAGGCCTCAATCGATTTCGACTTTGGCCAATGGGCTTCTTGCTGATCGAGGCTGACCCCCATGAGAACGGCCGTGAAGATGGCATCGAATTCACCAAAGGAATCGTGGCTCGTCGTTCCCTTTTTGAGGCAGGTGATTTTTTCCGAGAGGGGCGACAATGCGAGGACGTCATTGCCGATATTGAAGGCTGTCTCATCGCGCTCAAAACAAGTGATAGAGCAGTCAAGATGGTCTGCGATTGCAAGCGCTGTGAGGGGCAGGGGACCGGAGCCGACAACCGCGATATGCTTCGCGCCTTGAAGCGCGCGGGCGACGGGGTCCGGCAAGGTCCAATAGCGTTGATGATGTGTCAGGTCGGCGAGTGCCCTGCCCGGGTGATCGGCCTGAAGCAGGCTGCGGGCTTCGGCGAGTTCCTTGTCGAACTCATAGGCCGCCCGGATGCGATGAAGCTGTGGGAGAAGCGCAAGGATGGACGGGTCCTGCAAGATCGCATGGCTCGTTGCGTCGTCCGCGCGTTGCATCAGCGTTTCGAGTTCCGCGTAAAGTGCCTCAACAAGAAGATACCAGGGCGAGATCGCGCGATAGGCGGAGTGCGGCCCCTCTGCGGCGAGATAGCTGCGCGCGCGAGCATCTGCATCCGACGTGTCGAACCGCAAAAGATCAAGACGGTCAGCATGAAATGCGACGACGGAGCAAACTTGTTTGATGGAGAATAAGAGATCCGACACGTGGCTTCTATTTCCGATCCACGATGATCATCGTGAAGCTCTTGTGGGGCGGGCCTTCAAGTATCGTATGTGGGACATCGACAAGGTCCTTGGGATCGACGCTCGGATAAATCACTTGCCCAGATCCATCCGCCGAACGAAAGCACAAAAGTGCATCATCCGGTACATGGGTCAGGAAGTGTTCCACAATTGTCGCTTTGTGCGAATCGACCGCACCCACCACGAGCCCGACAATGACACAATCAAAGGCGGAAAAGTCCCGGACCTCCGCGCCGTCTGAGTTGATGATCTCAAGCTCCGGCAATCCGAAGATATCCGCCACCGCCCGCGCCTTTTCGCAGGCGTCGTCGTAGCGTTCCATACAGGTCACTTTTGCCCCCGGATTGTTTCTCAAAAACGCCATAGGCGATGTGGGAAACGGGCCTGATCCGACGAACAAAATCCGTTTGCGCTTAAAAGGAGCAAGCGCCTTTGTTTCGAAGTCGAGAGCGGTGTCATACCAGTCGTGGCTGCGAAACGCTTCCGCGACCTTGGCGTTGTGTTGCACGATGATGTCGTTCGCAAGCTCCATCTCACGCTCATATTCATAAGCGGCGCGGATGGCGTGGACCGTGTCTTTCATCGCCTGAAACGTGGATGATGCGAGCACACTTTCGATGATCTCATCCGAGGCTGTATCGAGAATCGGGTCGAGTTCTGCAAACAACGCTTCGCGTCCGTCGAGATCATCGTTCTCAGTTTTGCAGATGCTGGTGCACAGTCTCAAAACATGATCGGGTGAGGCAGGGTGGATGGACTGCGCGGGGTCGTCAGGTTTGTTGTTCAGCATGGATGATCCCTGATATGTTCGCTGAGGCTGACAGCCCGCACCGCGTATGCGCATTCCTATGCGTAAGTTAGCCGCTTAAGTTTAGCAACGCCCCGTCGCAGAAGTGTCAAAGGCGTGGCATTTATCTCGCAAGCTGGTATGTGGGTCTTGGCACAGTGCAGCGCCAGTAACAATGTCTCGTGGACCCTGCCCATCCGTTTTCCGCCAAGTGAAATTCGGATATTTCGCCGTCGCCGCGCAATTTCCAAACTGTGTTAGCGTTTCATTTACCATAGTGTATTTACGTAAAAACTGGTTGACAGCCATGCGAAGGATTGAAACGCGTGTTGAAAAGAGCGCTCTTGACGGCGGTGCTGGTGGGCACCTGTTTGACGGTGATTAACCAGGGTGTGATGTGGTCTGACACCGGCGTCATCGTCGTTTGGCAAGCCTTCTTGACATATCTCGTCCCGTTTTGTGTTTCGTTGTTCAGCGGATATCTCGCCAAGCGAGAGTTTGTGAAAAACGCGGCCATGAGCGCTGACATCGATGGCGAAAGACCGGAGCCCTCTGTGCCGTCGGAAGCCATGAATAAACCTGCTCCTCAGCAAACCCTGGCACATGACAGCGCTTTCAACACGTCTGGTGATGGCGACAGCCTTCGCCATGCCCGCGATGTCATCGTCACCATTGGGGAAAATGCAACGCGGGTGAATAAGGCAAGCCGCGAGCGCAAAGACTTGATCGACACTTTTGTCGAGCGGGTTGACGGCTTTGGGCGCGATCTTGACATGCTGGTCGACCGGATCGCGTCCCAGGTCTCGGATCTGGCGGAGACCGACCGCGAACTGTCCATTGTCCACAACACGGCCGGCCAGGTCTCCGAGCGCACGGCCGGTGGATCAAAAGCGGTGGAAAGCCTCTCCCGTGATGTCAACCATTTTTCCGAGAAGTTTAAGGCAATCAACGAACTCGCAACCACCATCTCGAACATCTCATCGCAGACCAATCTGCTTGCGCTCAACGCGACCATTGAGGCCGCCCGCGCGGGCGAGGCGGGTCGCGGGTTCAGCGTCGTCGCATCGGAGGTAAAGGCCCTGGCCTCGTCGACCGACAGCGCTGCGCAGTCGATTTCGAGCATTTTGGAGGAAATGACGAACTCGATTTCCGACATAAGAACTTCGGTGGACGGTGTCAGCGAGATACTTGGGTTTACGGCCGCTGACAGCCAGAAAAGTGTTGACCACGCGGTCAAGGTGATCGCGACGATCGAGACCACGGTCGGCAATGTGAAAGATGTCGCGACCATCATGGCAAATCACAACGCCAGCTTTGGCGAGATTGCCGATTATATGAGAAC
>JBCBTO010000122.1:0-6177 GCA_039818625.1 Pseudomonadota bacterium | reverse complement strand
CTCGCGCGACCAGTCGCATGACGCGCCAAGCCTTTTAAGCTGGCCGATGATCGTGCCACCGGACTGGTCTTTCCATTGCCAGACGCGCTTTAAGAACTCTTCACGGCCCAGTTCGCGACGCGAGGGTTGATCATTCTCCGCGAGTTGACGTTCAACTACCATCTGCGTTGCGATACCCGCATGGTCGGTGCCCGCCTGCCACAAAACGTCCCTGCCCCGCATCCGCTCAAACCGAACAAGCACGTCCTGCAGCGTGTTGTTGAGCGCGTGGCCCATGTGGAGTGATCCCGTCACATTGGGCGGCGGGATGACGATACAATAGCTTTCGCCATCAGGGTCGGCATTCACACCGGCCTTGAAAGCACCGGAGTGTTCCCAGTTTTCATAAATTCGGGGTTCGACACTCTTCGCGTCGTAGGTTTTATCGAGCATATCGGGTTCCGGTACGGTGGTCGAGCCCGTGTAATAAGGAAGGGACTTGTCTTGTCAACCACGCTTGCCAAGGGTGGTCCCACATCGGGCCAAAAGCGCCGCTTCACTTACGGCGCATCCGCTCGATTTCAGCCTGAACGAGGCGCTCGACCGTTGCGGGCAGATTTTCATCAAGCCACTGCTTCAGCATCGGTCGCAGCATGTCTTTCATCAACTCTTCCAACGAGGTTGTGCTCGACACGTTCATGGCTGAATTCAGTGCACCAAAAGACGCAGCGATGGAAGAGGCAGCCTGGTCTGACACCAAACCCGGCTGCGCGGTTTCAGCTTCGGCGCTTGGCATTGGCGCGGGCTGTTGCGGACGAACTGGCTCGACATGTGGTTTTGGAACTGGAACCGGCTCAGGTTCCACATCCTCATCCGCGCCATCGAAGGACAAATCATCAAGATCGGAAGCCTCGGGCGCTTGCAACGATTGTTCGGGCGACAACGTCAAAACATCGTCGTCTTCGGCCTCGCTTAAGGCGGACTCATCTTTGCTCGCCGCGTCATCGTCACTATTGTCATCGCCAAACAAGGCATCGATGTCATCTACAGACATGTCCTCGTCGTCAGCATCATCCACATCAACAGAATCAAATACGTCATCGATGGCAGCTTGATCACCGCCGCCATCTGCTTCCGCCTTCTCCGGCTTTGCCGGTTCTTCATCAGCAATGATCTGGCGGATTGAAGCCAAAATCTCCTCCATGGAGGGTTCGCTCGCAGCCTTTGCCGTCGCCATTCTGTAATCTCCAACATCGATACACGCGATGAGGGTAGCGATCACTCGCCCGATTCGCCCCACTCGACATTAGGCGAAATTGCATATGGGAAACATGCCCGGCGTCTTTATGACTGATTTATCCGCACATTAGCTGTCTATATCGCCGTTTAAGCGGGCGCAAACGCACAAGATGTTGGATTACTGGCCTGATGGTGTCCGCAGGCCGAACCATTTATCACGCACTTTGGCATAGTGGATTTTTGGCGATTCGACGTTGGTCCGTTGGGCGACGCGGACCCGCTCGGCGTCAAAACGACCAATTGATGACAGCAGGTTGTACGATGCAACAATCCGATCTCTGGCCGCGTTTTCAAGCACCACCTGTGCGTCAATCAAGTTTGACTGGGCGATCAACACATCAAGCGTCGTCTGCTGGCCGACTTTGCGCTCCTCAATCAAACCCTCGACGGCAACTTGCGAGGCGCGTACGTTGGATTGCGCAGAGCGGATTTGTGAGCGTGCAGATTGCAGGGCAGACCAAGAACTTCTGACGGCCTGCTCAATGGACCGACGCACTTCATCAACCTGAATTCTTAACTGCCCGACTGTCTCTTTGGATTGACGGATTTGCGAGAACCGAGAGCCGCCGGAGTAAAGTGGCAAGGAGATATCAGCTGTGACCTGCGCCACATCGGTGTTGCTGTCGAGCGTGCCTGCCTGAAAGCTGCGCT
This sequence comes from Pseudomonadota bacterium, assembly GCA_039818625.1. GTDB lineage: Bacteria > Pseudomonadota > Alphaproteobacteria > Rhizobiales > JACESI01 > JBCBTO01. Next base: position 4,248 of record JBCBTO010000122.1, on the reverse strand, counting down.
GATAACTGCCATTGAGTGTTACAGATGGCAAAAGTGTGCCCTCAGCCACTTTCACATTAAACTGTCCAGAGTCCACGTTGTGCTGTGCCGCGCGCACCAGCGGATGCTCGCGCTGTGAAATGGAAATCGCATCTGACAGGGACGATGGCAGGAACTTCACCGCCGGCGACGCAGGCGACAGACTACCGGGACGTTTTCCTACAATCTGCACGTAGGTGGCTTCGCTCGTCCGCAGATTTGAACGCGCCACGGCGAGTTCTGTCAGTGAGCTTGCAAGCTGTGCTTCGGCGAGCGCCACATCCGTCCGAGTTCCCTCACCCACATCGCGCTGGGCCCGCGCGGCGCGCACCTGTTCGCGGGAGAATGCAACATCCTGTTCTTGAAGCCGGACAATCTTCCGGTCGCGAAGGACGTCCACATACGCCGTCACAACCTGGGTCAAAATGGTCTGTTCGGTGTTGCGCAGGTTTTCAAACCCGGCTTTGACACCTGCCTCGGCAGCTTTGATGTTATTTTGAACCTGAAAGCCGTTGAACACATTCTGCGATAACGACAAACCGATATTGCCCTGGGCAAAGTCGTTGTTACCACCTGCCGCAAAGCCAGCCGAGTTGAATGTCCGGTTCGTCTGCGCACCAATTTGTCCGGTCGCAGTCACCGTCGGACGCCGTCCGGAAAGCGCCAATGGCACATTTTCATTGGTTGCACGCTGGCCAGCGCGGGCTGCGTTCAATGTCGGATTGTTTGAATAGGCAGCGACCAAAGCGTCGTGAAGCGTTTCCGCCTGCCCGATGGAGGTCGAAACAGCTATGCCGCCCAAAACCAAGAACGATGACGCCCAAATCCCAAATTTCATCAAGTTATCCTGCCTGACAATCCCCGAGGCCACTTCGACACGAGTTGGTTGCGTGTGTTTGAAATCTCACGCCTTTCAACGGTTTTAATCAGCCTTTCCCGTTCACGACCTTTGATTTCAATTACCATAGACCCGTTAATAAATTATGGTTTCCGTTAATACTTTGTTCACGCGTTGCCTTTGAAACGTGGCGAAGATGTGTCAAACGTGCGCTTATTCCAGTGGCATTCACCACACCATTTAAAATACGAACGTTTCAGCGCGTTGGAAACCGGGAAGCGCCGGAATCGAAACATTGCCGAAGCGTGTGACAGAAATATCATCATCCGTCTTAGAAAAAACCTGTATTTCCGCTGCGAGGCCGCGCCCTACGACGGCCACCAGCCGACCGTGGTTGCGTAGCTGCGAGACGATTCGCTCTGGAACTTCCTCGACCGCACCTTCAATCACGATGGCATCAAAAGGCGCTTCACTGGGGCATCCAGCGGTCAGATCACCCGAAATGATCGCAACGTTGTCAATCTCAAGCTCGCCCAGAGTCCCGTTTGCTTCCGTAACAAGACTATCGTCACTCTCGATCGCAACGACGCTTGCGACCAGTTTCGAAATGACGGCGGCGCCATAGCCAGACCCGGCACCGATGCACAAAACAACATCATTCTCTTTCAAGCCCACGGCCTGAAGCATCTTTGCAAACGGCATGACCTGGGTCAGAAATCGCTCATCGTCCGGCGTGTCACCGGAATAAATGCTGATGTCAGCATCAGTGTATGCAATCGGTCGCTTGCCCAACGGCACGAACAACTCGCGGGGGATCGTGTTAAACGCTTCGATGAGATTGTAATCGGTCACATCATTTGGCCTGATTTGACAATCCACCATCTGGATGCGCGCTTCGGTGAAGTTTCCCATGGGTCCCCCTTGGTCGGTGTCGACACTTCGGCTGGTTAACACCCAGTCTTTACATTTTCAACACAAAGGGTCGTGGGTTGATCAACTCCCACACTTCCAAGGCGGCAATCGAATTCTGCCGGAGATTACATTCACATCACCTTGGGAAATGCCGTTCGCCGCCAGATATCACCTCCCGCACGCTCACAGGTCCGTGCAGCACGCCCTCAAAGTCCTGCGAAAAAACAATCCGCAAAAGGTTGCCCTTAGCTGGCGCAGGCATGAGAAAGGAAAACGACCCGGTCGTGGTGATGCGCGTCGTGATCCTCTCCTCCTGATCCTTTCGAAGCGACACCCACATGCGGCCAGCGGAAATTTCGCCAACCTCGAAGGATACCTGTGCGGTGTCTGTCCCTAGGGGTCCGATCGCCTGGTCGAGATGTGTGCGAGCGCCGTCGCTTGTCACCCGCGCGCAGTTGTGAGCTGTATCAATCAGAATTGCGTCACCCGCCGACTGCCATGCACTGGTGGAGGTAAATGTTGTGTTCGACAGCCTTTCAGCGCCGAGTGTGACCTGGTCGCGCCCGAGCGTGATGGTCTGAATCTCCGACCACGCGACGTCGGCACCATGATAGCGCCCAACCCGCACCTCATAGTTCCCTCCCAGCAGGCCATCCAACCGTCTGTAGCACGCACCGATGGGGGCTGGTGGACCAAGCCGGTCGGTTGGAGCGCTGTGCCATGTGCTCGTACCCGCTTGGCGGTATTCAATGCGGATATGGGTTTGACTTGCGGCAATCTCCCGTGGTGGAGGCGTATAGGTCGGCGCGACACTGACCCGCTCCAACATATCAGACCACGGCTTGCCGTCAGACCTGACGCCCACATCGCGCCAGACCTCGAGATCTTCCACCTTTTCGTTCCCGATATAAACGTTGGTCAGCACCAGCGTCGCTTCCTTTTTCACCAAGATAGCGTTCGTTTTTTCAAGGCTGAGATCGGTGAAAAACTCCGTGTTGTGCAGGGTGACATCAGCTGCACCGCGCAGTGCCTGGTCACCATCGAAGCCGTGCAGAGCAAGAGTTCTGGAGCCCGCACCCCCACCGTTCAGACGGTCGCCGAACGTCGCATTGGCAATCATGGCATCGACTTTGATGTCCATGCAGGCATCGCCAACGTTAAGCGCTTCATAGTCCGCTGCAAAAACTGGACCGCCCAGACTTTCAAAGCCAGCAGCATCGCTGTTGAGTTTGGTAAAATCGCCCAACGATGGTGGAAGATCGAGATCAATGCGCACGCTCGCAAGTCTTACGGGGCCATAGGGCGAGAAGTCCTCCGGGGCATTTTTCTCGCCTCGTGCACGGCCGAATGAAAGGCCTTCGAAAAACTGCGCCTCGGTGAGAGGCCATCCACGCTGATGCTCAAAGCCTTCGATCCAAATGCCGTCCCCACTGAGCGTCCCAATATTGTGCGCCTCAATGCCGACCTGCTTGGCGAGCACACGCGCATCTTTGATGCTCAAGGCAGTGAGCGGCTGATTTTCCACATCTCGGCGAGCGAACAATCCCGCGTCGTCATCGTCGCCGTCGTGCAAAATGCCGGTATGTGTCGCGGGCGGGGCTTGGCTTGACCAAACGTTGTCCGGTGACCAACGCACCTCAAGCGCGTCCGACCACTCCGAATAAAGCGCGACTTTTGGAGCGATCAGGGTCTCGCCGACAGGTTGCGTCTGGTGGGCGATGTCAATCACATGGATCGTACCGTCAAACCCGCCGAGCGGCATGATGGTGAGCGTGACCACATCAGCGGGCGCGATGAACGCGCGCCAGCCGGGCACGTTGTAACGCAGGAGATCGGGGTCTTCATCCGTTCCAACCACGAAGGATGCGTGGCCAGTTGTGAGCGCGCTTACGGCAAAATTCAGGTGATAGACTTCGCCGGGAACTGCCTGCTGAAGCTGCAGCGTCAGCGGTGATGGCGTTCCAGTGCTGATTGTCCAAACGTTGTGCTCGGTCTCCTGCCAACCCGAAGCCGACACGACCGACCATGTGAAAGAAGCGGGCGCGTCCGTTCCGCCATCCATATCAGATGCGTCTTCGACGATGTCGGAGCTTGCAACGAAATGTCGGCTTCTGCGGCTCGCTCCAAGGGCAAGGAAAGCGAAAGAGGCGCTCATGAGCGGATATCCAATTTTTCGGAGGGATTTTGGTGAAGAAAGGGGCTGATCACGCTTCGTCCGATGAGACAACGCCGTCAGAGTTCAACAGCGGCAATGTCTCGAACCCAATATCCGGCACGGCATGTGTCTTCGGCCACCTGTAAGACAGAACGCGCGATACGGCGAACGGGCGGATGCTCACCCGGTTGCCCTGATTTCCGCCGAGGCACATGATATGACCCTGGCTGTTGCGACCGACGGCAAAGGCCGAATGGCCGTACGGACCATCTTTGCGTTTGCGCCAGAAGGTGACCACCGCACCGGGGGCCGGTGCTTCCAGCAA
>JBCBTO010000121.1:0-6210 GCA_039818625.1 Pseudomonadota bacterium | reverse complement strand
GCCCCCTTTGTATTACCGCGGCTGCTGGCACGAAGTTAGCCGGGGCTTATTCTGCAGGTACCGTCATTATCGTCCCTGCCAAAAGAGCTTTACAACCCTAAGGCCTTCGTCACTCACGCGGCATGGCTGGATCAGGCTTGCGCCCATTGTCCAATATTCCCCACTGCTGCCTCCCGTAGGAGTCTGGACCGTGTCTCAGTTCCAGTGTGGCTGATCATCCTCTCAGACCAGCTATAGATCGTCGCCTTGGTGAGCCGTTACCTCACCAACTAGCTAATCTAACGCGGGCACATCTATCAGCGATAAATCTTTCTCCCGAAGGACGTATACGGTATTAGCAGTCATTTCTAACTGTTGTTCCGTACTGATAGGTAGTTTCCCACGCGTTACTCACCCGTCTGCCACTCCCCCAAAGGGGCGTTCGACTTGCATGTGTTAAGCCTGCCGCCAGCGTTCGTTCTGAGCCAGGATCAAACTCTCAAGTTGAAAATTTGAGCTGGCAAAAATCGCACGTTTTGACGAGGACACACACATTGTCATTGAGACCGAAATCTCAATATCAATGGTATGTCACAGAAACGTACGACCGCCAAAAGTCTTTGATCGCGTGAGCGATCCGCAAGGCTCTCGCCGTCTACGTTTCTCTTTCTTCTTATTCAGTTGTCAAAGATCAGATAAACAGCCTGCGAAGACCACTTATCGACGGAGAGCTTGGCTTTCCGCTTGAAAGACCGCTTTCGGTTGCCCGGGTGGTGTCTTTTGTGATTGTTACCGACGAAAGCGTTGGGCGCCAGCGGCGCGCTGCCCCGTCGGTGGAGCGGGTTATAGTCCCACCCCGGTCAAAGTGTCAACGGCTTTTTCCGGCTTTTTTCCAAAAAATTCAAAAAAAGCTCTCAACCCTCGAAAACACTTGAAAGCCCTTGCGTCACCCCCGCTTCAGCGTCCCCAAATAGGGCGCGTGCCTTATTTTCGCCGCGAAGCTCGCGCACGCAAGTACGCATGCAGTAATTGTGTTTAATGAACGGGCTGAAGCACAACGTCTGCTTAAGACATGGGGGTCTTCAAAGTTACTTTCTACAGTGAACGCGTCTGCGAGTTATCCAGTGCAGCCACATAGGCCTGCGGTGGAAAGCATACGAAGATCACTGGCGAGGAAAGTGTCCCTCACAAAGTCCGACAGAACGTCGGCATGGGTGAAAACGACAAAAGACAAAGTTCAAACCGACGCATGACGACAGCGCACAATAACTTAAAAAACACGTCCATTGCGGATGATGCGCCGAAATTGCTCGGAGAGTTGCCGGCACTTTCCACCGAACGGGGGAAATCTGGCCCTCCTGATTCAAAAGATGTCAGTCTGCGGTGGCTCGCCGGAACAGTCCTGACCGGTGTCACATCCATAACATTGATGGGCGGCGCACTCCTCGCGGCCGTTGACGGACAACACACCCTCGCCATTCCAACAGAGGCGATTGTGGCAAAAATCGATCCGACCACCACAGCCAAAGTGGATGCGAAATCGGCTGACTTGTCGGTCAAAGGTGATCGTCCACTCCCCGTCGTTCCAGAGGTTACGGAGAAACAAATCCTCCGCCTCAGCACACTGACAAGGGGCATTGACGGCAACCGGGTCAGAACCCGTCCCTTCGCCCGCGTGAATTCCCCCCTCGCCCGGCGCAAAGGCGACCCGACCTTTAACATTCCCCCGTTTGATCCGGTCGCCATCTTCTCAGGCTCCTCGAAGTTCCGTGAAAAAGGAGCCGACGAGGTACTGTATGGCAGCCAGGTCGATGACGAAATGGAAATCCGTTCGGTCGCGTTCCCAGTCAACTTCGGATACAGTCAGGCAAACCAGGGTTTTTCAGACGATGAGATCGAGGCGGAAATTCGTACCCGTCTCCCTATTCTGCGCGCGTCATTGGACGACGGGTCCATTCTCGCCAAAGCGGGCGCCATTGCTTACGTGGATCCCGGCAGATTTGCCGTTAAGGAAAACGCGAAAGAAGACCCCTTCGCGGAACTCGGGATCGTTATCAGAAACGAAAACGTCTCTGAAGTGGCCAAAACGAGCGAGATCGCATCGCTTGACGACGCGGGCCGCGAGACCGTCATAACCGTCGCCGAAACGCGCCCTATTAAAAGCGTCATTGAACAGGATGCGCGGGTTTTGCAGGGCTCGGACGCTATCGCTGGGGCGCTTCTTAGTCAGACTGGTACGGCTGACCTCGACCCATCGCACAAACTGAAACTCGCCTACGCCTCAAGTGCCGGCGACAATCAGCCTGACCTCGTGAGCCTTTATAACGGCAGACGGCACCTCGCGACCATCGCGCGCGCCGATGATGGCCAATATGTTGCGATTGAAGAGCCACGTTCAGTCGAGGTGGAAGAGCAACCAACAGAACAGTTTGTGTCGCAGGGCACGAGCACATATCGCGCGATTTTCGACACTGCGTTGAAAAACGACATTCCAATGCAGCTCGCCCGCGAACTCATCCGCATTTATGCCTTCGACCTCGACTTCCGCCGACCGATCAAAACATCGGATGAGATGGAGGTTTTTTACTCCCTCGATCCTGAGCAGGAAGTCGCGAGCGAAAACTCGGAAATTCTCTACACAGCCATCTCACTGGGGGACACAAAGCGCCAGTATTATCGGTTTAAAACAACGGATGACGGTGTCGTCGATTATTATGACGAGAACGGGCGCAGCGCGAAAAAATTCTTGATGCGCCAACCGGTACCACGTGCAAGATTTGTTTCCGGCTTTGGCTGGCGCCGCCATCCAATTCTACGCACCAACCGCCTCCACAAAGGCGTGGATTGGGCTGCAAAACGCGGCACACCGATCTTCGCAGCGGGCAACGGCGTGATTGAAGATGCGAAATGGTTTTCAGGCTACGGGCGCTGGATTAAGGTTCGCCATGCCAACGGCTATAAAACCGCCTATGCTCACCTAAGCCGCTTCGCAAAAGGCATCAAAGCGGGAACGCGCGTCCGTCAGGGTCAAGTCATTGGCTATGTCGGCTCCACCGGCCTTTCGACCGGACCACACCTACACTATGAGGTTATCGTCAACGGTCGCCACGTGGACCCGATGCGTATCCGCCTGCCGCGCGGACGTGTGTTGAATGGCGAACAGCTCGCAGCATTTGAGCAAGAACGCGACCGGATCAACAAGCTCCTGCGCGAGGCTGATCCGAGCGAAACGCAAACGGCAGCGCTCAACAACTGACATCCTTCAATTGCACTTGAAGCTATGTAGTCTGCCCAACGCCAGCTTCGTTTGGGCGCGATAAGCTGCTCCCGCAATCAACGTTAGGGAGAATATGATGAGCGCAGCAGATGAACTGGCAAAACTCGCCCCTTTGGGCGAAAACGCAGGCGGCATTATGGGAGCTTTCGCAGGCTTCAACGACGCGGCGATGGCCGACGGAGCCTTATCAGCAAAGACAAAAGAACTGATCGCCCTCGGCGTCGCGCTCACAACCCAGTGCGAATACTGCCTGAAAATCCACACGGAAGCCGCCAGGAAAGCGGGCGCGACGGACGCGGAACTCGCCGAGGTTACTTTCGTCGCAGCGGCCTTGCGGGCGGGAGCCGCGGTCACCCACGGCGCAAACTATCTGATGCCGCAAAAGTAAGGCATCAACAGCCCGACGAACACGCCGGGCTCTCAGTCCACTGGTGGGTTAAGCTGCAACCTCTTGCAAACCCGATTTGAACAGCAAGCGGTCGCTGCCGGATGTCACACGCACGCGTGTGCCGTCCATGATCTCTCCGGCGAGAATCTTATCCGCCAGCGGGTCCTGTACATGGCGCTGGATCGTACGCTTCAAAGGCCGCGCGCCATAGGCTGGATCATAGCCCTTATCGGCAAGCCAGGCTTTCGCATCGTCGTCGAGATCGAGCGTGATCTTGCGGTCCGCAAGCAAACCCATGAGCCGCTCCAGCTGGATATCAACAATTTTCGCCATGTGATCGCGCCGCAAGCGCTCAAACAGAACGACATCATCAAGCCGGTTCAAGAACTCTGGCCGGAAATGCGCCCGCACAACAGTCATCACCTGATCGCGCACCGCATCGACGGTCTCGCCTTCACCCTGATTGACGAGGAACTCCGCGCCGAGGTTTGACGTCATGATGATGAGAGTGTTGCGGAAGTCGACCGTCCGGCCTTGCCCATCGGTCAGACGACCGTCATCGAGCACTTGCAGGAGCACGTTGAAGACATCCGGGTGCGCCTTTTCAATCTCATCGAACAGGATGACCTGATAAGGTCTGCGCCGCACGGCCTCGGTGATCACGCCGCCTTCTTCATAGCCGACATAGCCCGGAGGCGCACCGATGAGCCGCGCCACGGAGTGTTTCTCCATAAACTCCGACATATCGACACGCACCATGGCGTGCTCGTCGTCGAAGAGGAAACCAGCCAGCGCTTTCGTCAGTTCCGTCTTGCCGACGCCGGTCGGACCGAGGAACATGAACGAGCCGATGGGTCTGTTCGGATCTTGAAGGCCAGCCCGTGCACGTCTGACGGCGGTCGAGACAGCATGCACCGCCTCCGACTGCCCGACGACGTTGCGACCGAGTTCATCTTCCATGCGCAGGAGCTTGTCGCGCTCGCCTTCCAGCATCTTGTCGACCGGGATACCCGTCCAGCGCGAAATCACGTGGGCGATGTTTTCCGGTGTCACCGCCTCGTTGACGAGTTCATTGTCCCGGTTCGCGCTCACGCCTTCCACATCGGCGAGTTTCTTCTCAAGCTCGGGGATCAACCCATAGGAAAGTTCACCTGCCTTCGCGAGATCGCCCTTGCGCTGAGCCTTCTCAAGATCAATGCGCGCCTGATCGAGTTCTTCCTTGATCTTCTGAGCATCGGAAAGCGAAGCCTTCTCCGCCTCCCACCTCGTGGTGAGAGCCGCCGATTCTTCCTCTAACCCAGAAAGCTCTTTTTCGAGCGTCTTGAGCCGATCCTTGGACGCGCTGTCTTTTTCCTTCTTCAGCGCCTCCCGCTCGATCTTCAACTGGATGATCTTGCGGTCGAGTTCATCGAGCGCTTCAGGCTTGGAATCGACCTGCATCCGTAGCCGCGACGACGCCTCATCAACGAGGTCAATTGCCTTATCGGGCAAGAACCGGTCAGTGATGTAGCGGTTGGACAGCGTCGCAGACGACACGAGCGCGCTGTCAGTGATCCGCACACCGTGGTGAAGCTCATACTTCTCCTTGATCCCGCGCAGGATCGAGATCGTGTCCTCCACGGTCGGCTCGTTCACGTAGACGGGCTGAAATCGCCGCGCGAGAGCCGCGTCTTTCTCGACATATTTTTGATATTCGTCGAGCGTGGTCGCACCCACACAGTGAAGTTCACCGCGCGCGAGTGCAGGTTTCAGAAGATTAGACGCGTCCATCGCGCCGTCTGCCTTGCCCGCACCGACAAGCGTGTGCATCTCGTCAATAAAGAGAACAACTTCGCCGTTGGCCGCCTGAATCTCACTCAAAACGGCCTTAAGGCGTTCTTCGAACTCGCCACGGTATTTCGCACCCGCAATGAGGGCTCCCATGTCGAGCGCCTGAAGCTGTTTGTCGCGGAGTGATTCCGGCACATCGCCGTTGATGATGCGAAGGGCCAAACCTTCAGCAATCGCGGTTTTACCAACGCCGGGCTCACCGATAAGCACGGGGTTGTTCTTCGTACGCCGCGAGAGAACCTGGATCGTCCGCCGGATTTCCTCGTCCCGCCCGATGACAGGATCAAGCTTGCCATCCCGTGCATCCTGCGTCAGATCACGGGCATATTTCTTGAGCGCATCATAGCCGGATTCCGCGGACGCGCTGTCCGCCGTTCGGCCCTTGCGCAAATCATTGATCGCCTGATTGAGTGCGTTCACCTGCACCCCGGCACTCGTCAAGATTTTATGTGTGTCAGCCGACTTTTCCATCGCGAGCGCGAGCAAAAGCCGCTCCACGGTGACAAAACTGTCGCCTGCTTTCTTTGCGATTTCCTCAGCCGTGGAAAACACCTTCGCAAGCGGCTGGGACATATAAATCTGCCCGTTACCACCGCTGACCTTTGGCAGTTTTTTAAGCGCAATTTCAAGCGCTGTCCGCGCATCCGCGCTACGCCCGCCCGCCTTGTCGATCAGACCACTCGCGAGGCCCTCGCGGTCGTCGAGCAGAACTTTCAAGATATGTTCGGGGAGAAAC
>JBCBTO010000120.1:0-6210 GCA_039818625.1 Pseudomonadota bacterium | reverse complement strand
CGAAAACGCCTTCGAAACACGCATCAACGGCTGCGAGCGCGTCCGCCATCGTCTCGGCAATCACCACGCCTTTGCCAGCGGCAAGCCCATCGGCCTTGATGACAATCGGAAGCGGTTGGTCCCGCAGATAGGTTTTTGCGGCCTGAGCAGTGTCAAACCGTCCATAGGCTGCGGTCGGAATGCCGTATTGCGCGCAGATGTCCTTGGTAAAACCCTTCGATCCTTCGAGCTGTGCCGCGCCTTTGGTCGGCCCGAAAGCGCGGATACCTGCTTTTGACAAATCATCAACAAGCCCTGCGACCAGAGGCGCCTCCGGTCCGATCACGACAAGATCAACAGTGTTGCGCTGGCAAAATTCGATAATCGCCCCATGATCAATCAGGGCGAGTTCGATGATTTCGGCACACTCCGCAATACCCGCATTGCCCGGTGCTGCAAACAGCGTTTCAAGGTGCGGTGAGTTGGAGATCGCCCAGGCGAGCGCATGTTCACGACCGCCAGAACCGAGTAAGAGAACGCGCATGGTCCGATATGTCCCTGTGAAACCTGCCGTCGCCTACCATGACGACGGGCCAATTGTCACCGCATTGCAACGATTCCCCCACTTTGCGAACCCTATGCGGTTTGATGGCATGAGACATCTGGTGTCGGCGCGATGAAACTTGTAAACCCGGCGTTCAACGATGAACGGGATCAGCGAATGGGTGAACTCAGCAACGAGGCCGGTGACCGCGTCGCCGATGCGGTGAAAGGAAGCTGGGTTGAGACCCGTCTTCCAAGACCCGCCCGCCCTTATGCTCAGCTCGCCCGGTTCGACCGTCCCATCGGCTGGTGGCTTCTGCTCTTGCCGTGTTGGTGGTCGACAGCACTTGCAGCAATTGCAGCCGACGCACCGTGGCCAAACCCGTGGCATTTGATCCTGTTCCTGATCGGAGCCGTCGTCATGCGCGGGGCAGGCTGCACCTATAACGACATCGTCGACCGCGACATCGACGATCAGGTCGCTCGAACACGGTCCAGACCGATCCCAAGCGGTCGGGTCAGCGCGCGCAGTGCCGCCATTTTCATGGTGGCGTTGTCGCTGACCGGGCTCATGGTGCTCCTGCAGTTCAACGCCTTTTCGATAGGGCTGGGGATCGCATCGCTCGGCATTGTCGCGATTTATCCTTTCATGAAGCGCATCACCTACTGGCCCCAATCGGTGCTCGGCCTCGCCTTTTCGTGGGGCGCGCTCATGGGTTGGTCAGCCACGTTTGCATCCCTCGATCCGCCAGCACTTATCCTTTACGCTGGCTCCATCCTGTGGGTGATCGGCTATGACACGATCTACGCCCATCAGGACAAGGAGGATGATGCGATCGTCGGCGTCAAATCCACCGCACGTCTGTTTGGCGATCAAACCCGCACATGGCTGATTGTCTTTTATGGTGGGGCCACCACCTTGTTCACGCTTGCGTTTTTTCTCGCGGGCGCGGGCTGGATATCGTTCGTAGGTCTTTTGGTTGGTGTCGGCCACATGGCCTACCAGCTCATCAATCTCGACATCGATGATGCGGATCAGTGTCTCGCATTGTTCCGCTCGAACAGGAACTACGGCCTCATTCTGTTCGCAGGCCTGTCGCTCGACGCGATCACATCATCGCTCTAGTCGCGAGCGATGATCTCGCGGCCTGCCACGCGATTGTGACCATCAACCGATCCCGTTTTGCGCCGTCTTAGAAATCGGGGCCGTCTCTGCAAGACGGCAGAGTGCGGGCGACGGGGCTTCGGCTGCGAGACGGAAAGCCCGCCCACGCGCTCGGTGATCACCTGTTCATACCCATCCGGCTCGATCAGGATCAGCGGCAGGTTGAACCGCCGTGCCCACATCTGCCAGTCAGCGGCAAGGTCATCCATATCCGTCAGTTGGGCGACGGGCAGGTTGAGCGATGGATCGTTATGGAGAAGCACGAGCTCGGCCAGAACCGTATCATCCTCGGTCAGGGTGAGACGGACCGCAACGCCGCGAAATGACGACGGGCGGCAGGCAACGCGCGTTGGGATGCCGCACTTGAGCGTGCCTTGCACGACGACCGTCTCGCCAAGGTTCACGGTTGTCTGCCCGACAAGGGCGGAGCCCGCAAGCTCGGTCTGAAAACGATGGGTCGGCAAAGCTGGATCAAGACGAAAATCAGATCGTGCTGTGTCACGGGACCTGCCTGCCGGCGCGGCTCCCGCCATCTCTGTTTGACGCATTAGGTGTTCCCTTGGGTCTTGTTGTTTTATCTGACCCTTTGCGGACACCCTAACGAAGAGGCCTCGAAGTCTGCTTAAGGAGTTTGGTTAAGAAACTTTCCCTTGAATGCAGGGTTATCGGGAGATGAATCAGGTCTTCAGTTTTTGATAAGGGCTGTGGCAAGGTGTGTCCCGAGCGAGGCGGAATGAAGAGGCTGGCTATGAAACCTGGACCGAAGAATTTGATCACGGACGTGCCGGGCCTTCTTGTCGGAAATGCCGATGATGACCGTTTGAAATCCGGCGTCACGGTGTTGACCGCCAAAGAGCCATTCATGGCGTCCGTCGATGTCATGGGCGGCGCGCCCGGGACACGGGAAATGGCGCTGTTGGAACCTGACAAATCGGTTGAAGCCGTCGATGCGCTTGTTCTGTCCGGCGGCTCAGCCTTTGGTCTCGACGCCGCATCCGGTGTGGTGGATGCGCTCAAACAGGAAGGCCGCGGTTTCGCGGTCGGCCCTGCGCGCGTCCCGATTGTCCCGGCCGCGATCCTCTTTGACCTCTTGAATGGTGGGGACAAGGCCTGGAAGGCAAATCCATACGCTGCACTCGGCAAGACGGCCTACGACACCGTTTCAGATACGTTCGAACTCGGGTCAAACGGGGCGGGCAAAGGCGCGTTGACTGCCGGTTTCAAGGGCGGGCTTGGTTCGGCGTCGCTCGTTTTGGAAAGCGGCATTGCCATCGGTGCCCTCGTCGCCGTCAATTCCTTCGGGTCCGTCACAACGCCGAGCGAGAAACACTTCTGGGCGGCACCTTTCGAAATGGACGGAGAATTCGGTGGTATCGGCCCTGATATGGCGTCGAACCTGTGCGACCGGCCTGCGATCATCAAAAGCGCGTCCTTCAACCCGTCGGGTAACACAACGATTGCCATTGTCGCAACCGATGCGGCGCTTTCGAAAGCGCAGGCAAAACGTATGGCGGTCGCCGCACAAGATGGGATTGCCCGCGCAATTGTGCCGGCCCACACGCCCTATGACGGCGATCTGGTGTTCTCCGTCTCGACCGGCGCGAAGAGCGTTGAAAATCCGATGGTCGAGCATCTCGAAATTGGCCACGCTGCGGCGTTGTGCTTGTCTCGCGCCATCGCCCGTGCCGTTTTTCAAGCAACTAAAGAACGGGGCGACACCGTAAAGACCTGGTGGGAGGTGAACGGCTCGGCGGCATAACCTCCTCTCAACTCGGGCCAACTGCACGACAATTCAGAGCACCTTTCCCGGATTCATGATGCAGTTCGGATCAAGCGTCTCCTTGATCTGTCGCATCAGGCCTAACGACACCGGATCTTTCACGTCGCGCAAAGTATCGCGCTTCATTACGCCAATGCCGTGTTCTGCGGAAATCGAACCGCCATAATCAACCGTGATGGCGTGGACGAGATCATTCATGTCCTCCCAGCGGTTGAGAAAAGTCTCGCGATCCTCGCCCACCGGTTGGCTGACATTGAAATGCACATTGCCGTCGCCCCAATGGCCGAACGGAACCGGGCGGCAACCGGGTATAAGGTCCAGGACCGCGTCCGTTACCTCCCGCAGATAAGCAGGCAGAGTTGCAACCGGTACGGAGACATCATGCTTGATCGACCCGCCTTCCGGTTTCTGGCAATGGGAAAGCTCGTGGCGGAGCCGCCAAAAGGCGAGGTTTTGCGCCTCTGACTGCGCGAGAGCCCCGTCCGACACTTTTTGCGTCTCCATACCATCCCCCACAACGGACATCATCAGTCCTTCTGCATGGTCCTGGGATTGGCCGGACGAAATCTCCAAAAGCGCATACCACGGATAAGCAGCGGCGATGGGGTCGCGCGCACCGTCGATATGTTTAACCAGAAACTCAATCCCGATCCGGGGCATCAGCTCGAAAGCGGTCAGCATCTGCCCGGCTGCCGCCTGCGCACTCGTATAAAACGCGGCCACCTCATCCAAGGTGCGAAAGGCAACGAATGCCGTTTGTCGACCGCGCGGCTTGGAAAACAGTTTCAAGACCGCCGCCGTTATGAAACCGAGCGTGCCTTCCGCGCCGATAAACAGGTTTTTCAGGTCATAGCCCGTGTTGTTTTTGCGCAGGCGATTGAGTTCGTTCATCACCTCGCCACTGGGCAACACGACCTCAAGACCAAGCGTCAGATCGCGCGCATTGCCATAGGCAAGCACACCAGTCCCGCCCGCATTGGACGAAAGATTGCCACCGATCTGACACGAGCCTTCGGACCCGAGTGATAGCGGGAACAGCCGATCCACACGATACGCCGCCTCCTGCGCGTTTTTCAAAATCACCCCGGCTTCGACGGTCATTGTATATCCGTCCGGATCAACCTGCCGGATCCGGTTCATCCGCGAGAGATTGACGACGAATTGTCGCTCCGCATCAAACGCGATCTGCGCACCCACGAGCCCCGTATTGCCGCCTTGCGGAACGAGCGCGATGCCCTCCTCATTCGCAATGCCCACAATGGCTTGAAGCTCTTCAACGGATTTCGGTCGCAAAACGCCAGCAGCCCGCCCTTGATACTTGTCCCGCCACTCGCGCAGATAGGAGGCCATGTCATCGCCACCCGTCAACACATGGGCTGCGCCGACAAGGTCAGTGAAGCGATTTATCGCTGATTGGTTCGGTGCGCCCGCCATGCCATGGTCTTTCTCAGCGTTTTGCACTCACAATCTGTGCGCTTCTCCACAATTCTGAAGGCGCGCTTGAAGAGGGTGAGGCGCTATGCAATAGGGAATAACTGGAGTTTTTGGTCATGGGATATTTGAATGTCGGGAGCTGACACGTCAAGTAATGCCGTTCGGGGCACGGGTCTGATGGCCGGAAAAAAAGGTCTCATCCTAGGTGTCGCAAACAATCGATCCATCGCATGGGGTATTGCGAAAGCCTGCTACGAACAGGGCGCCTCTATTGGTCTGACTTATCAGGGCGATGCCCTGAAAAAACGGGTCGAACCGTTGGCCGCTGAGCTTGATGGCGTTGTCTTCGGCCATTGCGATGTGACCGATCCAGCCACCATCGATGCGGTGTTTGACAAGGTGAAAGACGAATGGGGAACCGTGGATTTCGTCGTTCACGCGATTGCCTTTTCCGACAAGGATGAGTTGACTGGTCGCTATGTCGACACGACCGAAGCGAATTTCGACCGTACGATGAACATCTCCTGTTACTCGTTGACGGCAGTCGCCCCGCGCGCTGAAAAAGTGATGCCCGACGGTGGGTCAATTCTGACGCTCACCTATTACGGCGCGGAAAAGGTGATGCCCCATTACAATGTGATGGGCGTTGCCAAGGCCGCTCTGGAGGCGAGTGTGCGGTATCTCGCGGTGGACCTCGGACCGAGCAAGATCCGTGTCAACGCAATTTCAGCCGGGCCGATCAAGACGCTTGCGGCATCCGGTATCGGCGATTTCCGCTATATTCTGAAATGGAACGAGTACAACGCCCCCATGCGCCGCACGGTGTCCATCGAAGAAGTGGGGGACGGCGCGCTTTATCTTCTGTCAGACCTCTCGCGCGGTGTGACAGGCGAAATCCACCACGTGGATTCCGGCTATCACACAATCGGCATGAAAGCGGTCGACGCACCGGACATTTCTGTCGTCAAAGATTAATAAAAAGCCGTTTCAACAAGCCTTGAGACTTTGAAAGTCAAACGGACGGAGCCGCCGAAAGCCGTGAAGCCGCCTCTCATCTACTTCATCCGCCATGGCCAGACGGACTGGAACGCCGAAGCCCGCTTCCAAGGGCAACAGGACATTCCGCTCAACGATCTTGGGCGGGATCAGGCGCGCCGCAACGGCACCACCTTGCGCGATCTGATTGACCCGGCGGACTTCGATTTTGTGGCAAGCCCGCTGTCCCGCACACGCGATACAATGGAAATCGTGCGGCGTGCGATGGGGCTCGATCCCATGACATACGCGATGGATGAGCGCCTCCGGGAGC
>JBCBTO010000119.1:0-6233 GCA_039818625.1 Pseudomonadota bacterium | reverse complement strand
AAAGGCAGGTTCAAAGTGAAGGTCGCGCCATGCCCGTTGCCGCCCGGGTCGACATCAAAATAGCCGCCGTGGCTTTGGGCAATCGTGTTGGATATCGCAAGACCGAGTCCCATTCCGGTTTCCTTGCTGCTTCCAAACGTCTTGAAGAGCCGCTCTTTCATCTCATCCGAAATCCCAGGACCGGAGTCCCGGACCGAAATGGCGACGTAATCGCCTTTTCGCTGTGCTGCCACGTCAATGCGACCCTTTTGATCGGGGCCGACGGCCTCAATGGCATTGCGCAGAAGATTGACGAGGATTTGCTCAATCTGGACGGGGTCGATGCGCAAATCAGGCAAGTCTGGTGAAATGTCGGTCTCGACCCGCACCCGATGCGTGCGATAGCCAATGGTGGTGAGTTCAATCGCGTCACGGATGAGCTGAGCGAGATCCGTGGTGGTGCTCGACAAGGCTGCGCGCTTGCCGAACCGTCGCATCCGCTGAATGATTTGGCTGGCGCGTTCCGTCTCGCGGATGGCGCGTTCGAGGATCGCCGCAACATCAGGGTCGAAATCCTCCATGCCGCGCGTCTTTTTTTCGATCGCCTGGAGATAAAGCGTCATGGCGGTCAACGGCTGATTTAGCTCATGTGCCATGGCAGCCCCCATCTCGTCGACCGCGTTCCGTCTGGAAAAATGCAGAAGCTGCTGCTGTAGCTCATTAATGCGGTTTTGCACCACATGACGTTGACGCAAATCGCGCAGAATTCCGATGAACTGACGGCCCGCGGGGGTGTGCGCCTCGCCAATAGTCAATTCGATAGGAATGATATTGCCGTTTTTGTCGAGACCGCTCACCTCGTGGGCGACGCCCAAGACATCCTGGCGCGACGATTTCGGGAAGCTGCGAACATAGTCATCATGGGTGCGGGCATGGCGCTGCGGCATCAACATCTTGATGTTACGCCCGATAACCTCACCGGGCTCATAGCCAAACATCTTCTCGCAGGCAGCATTGTACATGAGCACGCGCGCACGGTCATTGGTTACAATGATGCCGTCCGCAGCTGTTTCCAGCACGGTGTCTAGACGGGCCTCCGAAACAGTGACGTCCTGCAGGCCTAAATGTTCACGAGCGCCTTCGGTGTCGACTTTGTCTGTGTCGAATTCACCGCGTTCCCGATTTCCGCGCTCGACCATGTAAACTCCCCCGAATTAATGGTCGCTCCAAACACTCCGACTATATCAAATACTGTTCATCAGCCAATTGGTCAAACGGTCGCCCGCTTCCGAAACGATATCTGGCTCCGTTGCAAAGCATAACCTTAAGTATTTTTCCGCCGAAAGACCGAAAGCGCTACCCGGTGCGAGGCCGATATTTGCAGTCTCAATCATGTTAAGGGCAGCAATTCGGGAGTTTTCCACAGTATCAATGGAGAAAAACAAGTAAAAGGCTCCGTCCGGGACTGCAAAGTGAACGCGGCCGGTCTTTGCTAATTTGTCGCAGATGACATCGCGGCTCTGTTTGGCAGTTGAGACCTGTCGCTCGACAAAAGCTTCTCCTTTATCGAGCGCCTCGACACAGGCGGGCTGCAGGAACGAGGCGACACCGGAGGTGGAAAACTGGATTAGGTTTTCAAACACCTGACCGAGTTCTGCAGGTGCCGAAATCCAGCCGACACGCCATCCTGTCATGGCCCAGTTTTTCGAAAACGTGTTGGTGAAAATGACCCGGTCATCGTCGTCGATGATGTCGTAGAATGAGGGCGCGCGTTTGCCGCTGTAATAAAACCGGTTATAGACCTCATCCGCCACGATCCAGATGCCATGCCGGCGACACATCTCGAGGATCGTTCGGAGCGTGGCCTCATCGGCTGTCCAGCCCGTCGGATTGCCCGGCGTGTTGATAAAAAGCGCGCGGGTTCTGTTGGTGATCTTCGCCTCCACGGCGTCGAGATCGAGCACCCATTGGCTGTCGCCGCACTCGCCTTCAAGCTGCATTGGCACCTCGACGGCGCGCGCGTCGGCAATTTCAGCCGCACTCGCAAAATTCGGCCAGGCGGGCGTTGGAATAATGACCTCGTCACCATGGCCTGCAAGAGCGTGAAGCGCGAGTTGTACCGCCTGCATGCCGGACCCGGTTATAAAGAAGCGTTCAGGCTCAAACGCGCGGTCGAACTGCCTCGTGTGGTAGCGGGCCAATGCCTCCCGCAATGGCGGAATTCCGCGCTGATGGGTGTAAAACGTATCGCCTTTCACCATCGCACCATAAGCCGCCTCGCAGATGAAATCCGGCGTTGGAAGCTGACCTTCGCCCACCCAAAGCGGGATGAGATCCTGTTTTGAACGACCGTTGTTTACGAGTTCGACAATGCCGCTTTCGGGCAAGTCACGCGCGGCTGGGCGCAGGCTTTGAAAGAGCGGGGATGAGGCCATGGATTGCTGTCCAAATCATGCTGTGGATATGCAATGTGCATAGCACAAGTTCGCAATGCAAAAAGCCCCGGCAACACGAAGTGCCGAGGCTTTGATCGCAATGGTGTTTGCTTGATCTTCGTCTTACGTCGCTTGCTTTGCGAGAAGATCGCGAATTTCAGAAAGCAGCTTCTCTTCTGCTGGCGGCTCGGCGGGCTCCGGCGCTGGTTCTTCTTCCGCTTCGCGCTTCATGGCGTTGATCGCTTTGACCACCATGAACAGAGCAAAGGCGATGATGAGGAACTTGATAATGGCGTTGATGAAGAGGCCAATATTCAGCGTGGCGACGCCAGCCTCCTTGGCTTGCTCGATGGTCGCGAACGTACCTTCCCCGAGCGGTACGAACCAGTTTGAAAAGTCGATACCGCCGATGATCAGGCCGATGACCGGCATGAACACATCATCCACCAGCGATGAGACGATCGCCCCAAAGGCAGCACCGATCACGATGCCCACCGCCATGTCGACCATGTTTCCTTTGATCGCAAATTCCTTGAATTCTTTAAGCATGCTATTCCCCGATAATGATCCGGATAACAAACTTACCCGGTTTCGATTGGTCACAAGCTCCACCGCACCTGGCAGAAGCCGTTAAGTAAGTCCCCGATTGGGTGTACTACCCATAGCAAAAGTGTAAAGCTTCACGAAGCTAAACTTTGGCGTGCACCCGCAGAATGTGAAAACCATAAGCGCCGTGGCCGTCGCGAATATGACGGTTCACCAAAAATTCGGTTCATTTCGCTGTGATGCGATAATTTGCGCTACTGTCGTCATCCATTTATGGTGAAATGGCAATCGGGGCCATGGTGACGGGAGGGGCATGACCGGATTTCTCGCAACACTCGGCACCAGTTTCTGGGACAGCGGCCTCGGCATCGTCGCCGTTGCGCTCATTTACATTGGCTTGTTGTTTGTCGTCGCCACCTATGGTGATCGCCAGGCGAACTCGCCATGGTTTATCGCCAGTCGCCCCAGCGTTTACGCGCTCACCATCGCCGTCTATTGCACGTCTTGGACATTTTTCGGCTCCGTTGGCATTGCGGCGCGGTCTGGCTTTGACTTTCTGTCGATTTACGTCGGCCCCGCCCTCCTGATCACGCTCGGCTACCCGCTCCTCCACCGCATGATCCGTCTCGCCAAAGAAGAACGCATTACGTCGGTCGCGGACTTTCTGGCAGCGCGTTACGGCAAACGACAAGCCGTCGCCGTCACCGCCACGCTGATCGCTGTCATCGGCACGGTGCCTTACATCGCCTTGCAGTTGAAAGCTTTGTCGACATCCGTTGCCATCATGGTGAATGACAACTCGCTCGCGTCCGCATCAAATTCGCCGTTTTTCAACGATCTGCCCTTGATGATCACGATCACGATGGTGGCCTTCACCATTCTATTCGGCGCACGCCATACGGACGCAACGGAACACCAAAACGGCCTGATGCTGGCGATTGCCGCAGAATCCGTCGTTAAGCTCATCGCTTTCCTCGGAGTGGGAATTTACGTCACCTGGTTCCTGTTCGAAGGGCCGGGCGATCTCTTCGCACAGGCGGACGCGCTCGACCTCCTGTCAACATCCTTGCTGCAGGAAGAGGGGGATGGCGCCTGGGTCAGTTTTTTAGTCTTGAGTTTTCTCGCATTCTTCCTTTTGCCCCGGCAATTCCATGTGATGGTGGTCGAAAGCAACAATGTGCATGAATCCCGCCGCGCAGTCTGGTTGTTCCCGCTTTACCTGATTTTGATCAACCTGTTCGTCGCACCGATTGCGGTGGCTGGATTGGTGACATTCGGTTCCACCGCCAACGCGGACTCCTTCGTCCTGACGTTGCCGATCAACGCGGACGCGCAGCTCATTTCCATGGTCGCTTTCATCGGCGGCTTATCGGCGGCAACTGCCATGGTCATTGTCGCCACCGTCGCGCTGTCGATCATGGTCTCCAACGACATGATCGTGCCGTGGCTCGTCAGGCGATCCACCCGCCGTCTGAAGCCCTATACTGACATGTACGGGCTGATCTTGAACATCAGACGCTCGGCGATCTTCCTGATCTTGATCCTAGCCTACCTTTATTATCGCATTGCGGGCGACACGGCGGCCCTCGTCTCCATCGGTATTCTGTCATTCGCCGCAATCGCGCAGTTGGCCCCGGCATTTTTCGGCGGGCTCTTGTGGCGTCGGGCGACCTCGCAGGGGGCGATTGTCGCCATGGCTGCGGGCTTTATCGTATGGGTCTATACCCTCCTTTTGCCGACCTTCGTCGCGTCGGGCGTTTTGCCAACAACGCTTTTGACGGACGGTCCCTTCGGTCTGCAGTTCCTGCGGCCCGAAGCCCTGTTCGGCACGGATTTCTCGCCGCTGATGCACGGCATCATCTGGTCCTTGTCCGTCAATACAATCCTGTTCGTCGTTGTTTCCTTGATGACCGATCCGTCTCCCATCGAGCGATTGCAGGCGGACACCTTCACCGCACGCGGCATTTTGCCGTCGCCCGCCTATCGCCGGTGGCACACTCCAATCCACGTCGACGAACTCAAACAGACGGTGAGCCATTATCTCGGAGAAGAACGAACGACCCGCTCGTTTGACCGATATGGGCGCGAGAACAGCCTCACCTTCAAAGGCGACGATGTCGCAGACGTTCCTCTCTTGAGATTTGCCGAACAATTGCTCGCGTCGGCCATCGGGGCCGCGTCTGCACGATTGGTGATGACGCTTCTCATCAGCCGCCAGCGGGCTTCCCCGGAAGAGGCAGTCCAGCTTCTCGACGAAGCGACGGCGGCCATCCAGTATAATCGCGGCCTTTTGCAGGTGGCGATTGACGAGGTAGAGCAAGGCTTGGCCGTGTTTGACGCTGACCTCCGGCTCACCTGCTGGAACCGCAATTTCCGCACGCTCCTCGATCTTCCGGTTGACTTCGGCGAAGTCGGCACCTCGCTCGGCAAAATCCTGAGACATCTTGCGGAACGCGGGGAATTCGGCCTCGGGTCCATAGAAACCGGGATTTCAAGCAGGATTGCCTCTTATTCCGGCCCGCCGGATACGATCACCGAACGCCTTGCGATCTCCAGGAAAGCGATGGAAGTGCGCACCAAACCGATGCCGGAGGGCGGTTTCGTGCTCACATTCCACGACATCACCGAACGCATCGCCATCGAAGAGCAATTGACGCGGTCGAACGAGACCCTTGAGGCGCGCGTGAAGGCCCGCACCGAAGAGCTTACCCATTTGAACCAGCAGCTTCTTCAAGCGAAAGCGCAGGCGGAGGAGGCAAACCTCGGCAAGACCCGTTTTCTCGCAGCCGCCGGTCACGATATCTTGCAGCCACTCAACGCAGCCCGGCTTTACACCACAACGTTGGGCGACAAGGCGACGGCAGACGGTGATGCGCTTTCCGGAGAATACGCGCAGAAAATCAATGCATCTCTTGAAGGTGTGGAGGACATTCTGGGAGCCGTTTTGGACATTGGGCGGCTGGACACCGGCGCGTTGAAACCGAAATTCACGACATTCGCCTTGCAAGACATGTTTGATCAGCTTGAGGTTGAGTTCGCACCGCAAGCCAAGGACAAGGGCCTTGAACTCAAGGTCGTGCCCTCATCTCTGCACGCGATTTCCGATGAACGTCTGCTCCGTCGGCTTTTGCAAAACCTCTTGTCAAACGCTATCAAATACACCCGTGAGGGCAAGGTTCTCCTCGGTGCCCGCCACGGCGTGGAAAACCTGACGATCGACGTGCTCGACACCGGCCAGGGCATTCCAGATGCCCATCGCTCGGAGATCTTCCG
>JBCBTO010000118.1:0-6320 GCA_039818625.1 Pseudomonadota bacterium | reverse complement strand
TGACCGTACGCATCGAGCGCGTTTTGATAGCAGATTTTCTTGATCCACTCCGGATCGATCCCGTTCTGTTGGGCGAGAAGCGCGGTCTTCGCAACACCGAGTGGTTCGGAAATGCCCCAGTCACAAGCCGAGTCCACAATGATGCGTTCCGCGCCGTATTTCTTCACGATCTCCACCATGCGGGCGGAGCCCATTTTCGTGCTTGGATAGATCGAAAACGCCGCCCAGTATCCGCGATCCAGAACCTCTTCCACAGTCTCTTCATTGTTGTGATCCACGATCACCATTTTCGGGTCGATGCCATGTTCTTCGCAGACATCCATGGAACGCGTCGTGCCACGCTTCTTGTCCCGGTGCGGCGTGTGGATCATCACCGGCAGTTCCAATTCTTTGGCAAGCTCGATCTGGAGACGGAAATACTTGTCTTCAAGCTCGGTCTGGTCGTCGTAACCGATTTCGCCGATGGCAACCACGCCCTCTTTCAGCGCAAAACGCGGCAAGATTTCCATAACACCTTCAGCCAATTCCTCGTTGTTGGCCTCTTTCGAGTTCAACCCGATGGTGCAATAGTGCCGGATGCCGAACTGACCGGCACGGAAACGCTCGAAGCCGACAATCGCCGATAAGTAGTCGATGTAGGTCGCCACGTGAGTGCGCGGTTGGCCTTGCCAGAAGGCGGGCTCAATGATCGCAACAACACCCGCTTTTGCCATCGCCTCATAGTCATCAGTCGTGCGCGAAATCATATGGGCATGGGCGTCGATGAACATCATCGTGTAAGTTCCACTTCAGTATTGAGTTTGCGGGTAATGGCGAGAGAATTATCGAACATCTGATCTGAGATCGCAGACCATGTCAGCGAGCCATCGTCAATCGTGGGCTGGATATCTTGCACCATGGGCAAAAGTGCATCGCGCTCCAGTGAGACAGGCGCAGCGTTAAGCGCGAGGGCACCAGCACGGCGTTCGACCTCGTGGCCAGTCTCCAGAAGACGTTTAAAGTCGTCCATATAGTCCGCGGTTGCAAACGGGCCGATGCACCGCCAGAGTTCTGGCGAGATCGGGCGCTCCGCCGCCCAGCGCTCATGGCCATAATCCCGCAGTATGGTCGCAAGTTCCGCATTGGCCCTTTTGTCCAGACCTAAAATCGGGTCGAGGATCGCGCCGATGAAAAGCGCCTTCAACACCATGTTGTTCCAGATGTTGTCATCAAAATTCTCGGCCGGAAACGGATTTTTGTGCGCAATCGCCTCAAACTCGGCGCGGATGTTGGTCCTAAGACCCAAAGCTGCACAATCAACGAGGTTTTCGGGGGCAGCGTAAAGCGGCAACCCTTTGAAAAGGGCAAGGCGCTCGCCGAGATCGGCTGTCTGGTCGATCGACTTGAACCGCGGTAAAAACTCGTCGGGTGCTTTCTCAGATGCCTCAACCAGCATCGCCACGCGCGCCGCTATGTCGACCGTCCAATCAGAGGGATCCCAGCCGTTGCGCACATCGTTTGCAGCAGCAAGATCATCCGCCGAAAGAATGAGATCCGCTTTGCCCAGTTTGCGCGGAATCATGCCGAAGGCGATGTCAAAAGCCTGACTGGTGTTACTCTTCTCGATCTTGTCGGCTTGGGCCGCCAGCCATTCGATCTGGTCGGACTCCAGCTGCCGGTCCAGCCACGTTTTGATGAGCCCGTTTGAAGTCATAAAATTGCTGTATGCCTATGTGCTGATGAAATGTAATTCATTAAAATATTTCAGACTTTGTCAATCGCTACCCGCAGTTAACACTAATGGCCAGTCGCCTAATATGCTTGTAGCATTATTAAAAGCGACGATTTGCCGTAGATTGGGATATGTCACACTGATCTCTTCCCAACCTTCGGTATAGCGACACGACATCGACCCGAGTTTTAGAGGAATCGCCATGCATCAGCGGCAATTGGGCAAAGACGGACCAGACGTTTCCGCAATCGGCCTCGGGTGCTGGAGTTTTGCCGGAGCTTACGGGCCGACCGATGAGGTGGAAAGCCACAAAACGCTGAAAGCCGCTCTTGATCTCGGGATCAATTTTCTCGACACAGCCAACGTCTACGGCAACGGCGTGTCAGAGCGGGTGATCGGCTCCTTTATCAAAGACAACAAAGACGCCTTCACCATCGCAACCAAGGCTGGCATCTACCGCGACCCGAAAACCAATGTGCGCGGCTTTAACAATGACCCGAAGCACCTGCGGGGTGAACTCGAAAAGTCTCTGCGCAATCTCGGCGTCGACCATGTCGCGCTTTACTACATTCACCGCCGGGAAGCCGAGCGCCCCATCGAAGACGTTATGGAAACGCTGGTACGGTTTAAGGACGAAGGCAAAATCGGCGGCATCGGCTTTTCAGAAATCTCTCCCGCCTCCATGCGCCGCGCCCATGCGTGTCATCCCGTCATGGCCGTGCAAAGCGAATACTCCCTTTGGACGCGGATGCCGGAACTCGGCATGATTAGGGCCTGCGCGGACCTCGGCGTCGCCTTCCTGCCCTTTTCGCCGCTGGGCCGCGGCATGTTTGCGAGGAAAGACCCTGATCCAGCGACATTCCATGACGGCGATTTCAGGAAGGCCAATCCTCGATTTGTTGAGCCGAATTTCAGCTACAACGTGAAGGCTATCGCCCCTTTCAAGGCGTTTGCAGCCGATCTAGGTGTCTCGCCTGCAACACTTGCGATTGCATGGGTTCTGGCCCAGGGCGACCACCTGATCGCTCTTCCGGGCACGCGATCGGCAAACCATCTTGAGGAAGATGCCGCAGCGGCCGATTTCACCCTCACGCCGGATATCGCCGCCAGAATTGCTGACATTCTGCCGCCGGGCTTCGCCCATGGCGACCGCTACTCGCAGGTGCAGCTTGCGGGCGCGGAACGCTACTGCTGATCTTTCAAAACGAACTCCAATAGGATGGTCCGTTGCAGGAGGGAGTGGTTGTCATCGGACAACACGGCGACGACGGTATCACCGCGCTCGTTCTTATAAACCGAGAGCGCTTCCATGTTATCGATGCGGTGGGCCACGCCCGCCTCAAAAAGGGTCTCACCCTCAACCCGCGCACCCGGCGTCATGGCACGGCTTGAAAGGCGACGCAGACGCATGCCGATGCCGCTTCCAAGCGTGAACTTGCGCTCCAACGTCAAAAGATCGCCATCGGCCAGGAGTGCCGCGTCCGTCACATCATAAAGACCATCCCGCTCGACGAAAAACTTGGCCGTATCAGCGTTCTCACCATCCGCTTTCAAGACCCAACCAAAGGCGGGCCCCAAGCGGCTCTCACCGCGTTCCGTAATCGTGAGAAGCTGCCCATTTAAGGAGCTTTCGCCGGGCAGAGCCACGAGCGCTTCCATCCCCTGATTGTGGTCGATGGTCGCCATCTCACCCGGCAGATCGATAACTGTCGGCTCCATTCGCAAGGTCTCAAGATCGGCCCTATATCGCGCTACCACGTTGATCGATTCAAACGAAACGAACACGTCATCACCAAGAAGGGCAAGACCCTCCGCGTCCGAATAATATTTGGCCGCGACCTTGCGCGGGCCAACGCCGGAGTAAAGCGCAGCCATCCTCGCGTTTTGAAACCCGGTGATGCGTCCGCGCCGATCCCGCAGAACATCGGCGACAAGCCAGTAGCCCGTATCGGAGATTGCGAGCATGCGCGTGCCTTTGTCCAGCATCTCCATGCCCGAAAGACCGCCAAAATGATCCGTCGCAGACGACAAGACGGCGCCAAACCGAAACTTTAATGGACCAAAGTCGCGCCGATTGGGATCGCGCGGTTCAAAGTCGGAGAAAGGCTCGACCTTAATGTCAATGTCAAATGGCGCATAACTGTCCTCATCGGCAAGAGCGGACGAAACCAAAAGGGCGAGACCGCATACGACTGATGTCAGGAACTGTCGCACTCGTCCCGCCATGTCTGCCGTCAGCGAACGACGCGCCCTTGGGTCGCGGATGCAACCGCGCGGGCTTTTTTCAGAACATCGCTCGTGGGTGGGGTGGCGATCGGGCCGCGCATACCGGTCTGTCCGCCTCGTTGAGCAGATTTGCGCGGGTCGACAGGAATTGCCACTTTCACGTTCTCATCGAAAAGTTCTGCGAGCTTATCCGTCATAGCGCCAGCGAGTTCCTCCGCATCAACAATCGTAAGCGCGCGCTTGTAATACCGCGTGACATCATGGCCGATACCGATTGCGAGAAGCTCAACCGGCGAACGGTTCTCAATCTCCTCAATCACGCCCCGCAGGTGCTTCTCAAGGTAGTTTCCGGGGTTCACAGAAAGTGTGGAATCATCGACCGGCGCACCATCGGAAATCATCATAAGGATTTTCCGGTTTTCAGGTCGCCCGATCAGCCGGTTATGCGCCCACAACAGCGCCTCCCCGTCGATGTTCTCCTTCAAAAGACCCTCGCGCATCATCAAACCGAGATTGCGTCGGGCCCGTCTCCATGGCGCATCGGCGGACTTATAGACGATATGACGAAGATCATTGAGGCGGCCGGGTGATGGCGGCTTGCCCGCCTGCAACCATTTCTCCCGGCTTTGCCCACCCTTCCAGGCGCGTGTCGTGAAGCCAAGGATTTCAACCTTCACCCCACACCGTTCCAGCGTGCGCGCGAGTATGTCGGCACACACGGCGGCAACCGTGATCGGTCGACCGCGCATCGAGCCCGAATTGTCGAGAAGAAGCGTGACGACCGTATCCCGGAATTCCGTATCGCGCTCTGCCTTGAAGGACAAAGGCTGCATCGGGTCCGTCACCACCCGCACCAGACGCGCTGTGTCGAGAACACCCTCTTCGAGATCGAAGTCCCAGCCGCGATTTTGCTGTGCGAGCAATCGACGTTGCAGACGGTTTGCAAGTTTCGCCACGACGCCGTGCATCTGATTTAATTGCTTGTCCAGGAAACCACGAAGGCGTTCCAGTTCCTCGGCATCGCACAATTCTTCCGCACCGATCATCTCATCATGTTCAGTTGAAAAGACTTGGTAATCGATGACCGGAGGCTCGTTGGTGAAAGGCAAATCCGGACGCGGGGCGTCGCCATCATCTTCGTCAAAGTCGCCAAAGTCTTCGTCGAAGAGATCGTCGGCATAGGTTTCGCCCATTTCAGTCTCACCCGCCTCTTGCTCCTCTCCGGATGCCTCCGTCATTTCCGGTTCGCCGTCATCCTCCATCTCGGCCTGATCCTGGCGACCGTCATTGTCCTCGGAACCATCATCGCCCTGCTGCTGGTCGTCTTCGCTCTCGTCTTCTTCGGTCGATTGATTGTCTTCGCCAATTTCATCCGCCATATCGAGCGATGTCAGAAGATCACGCACCCCACTGGCAAAATCGCGTTGATCAGCAAGCCTGTCGCCGAGCCCGTCGAGCACACTGCCCGCCTTCTCCTCGATGAAAGAGCGCCACATGTCCACGACCCGCTGACCACTTTCGGGAATGTCAAGCCCCCCAAGGCGTTCACGCATCATGAGCGCAACAGCATCTTCAAGTGGTGCATCGGCCTTGTCGGTGATGTCGGCGTAGTTGCCCCGGTGATATTTGTCTTCCAGCATGGCGTTAAGATTGGTCACCATGCCCGGCATGCGACGCGCCCCGAGTGTCTCGACCCGCGCTTGCTCAACCGCATCGAAAACCGCCTGGCCAGCTTTTCCCGCCGGCTGGTTTTGCCGATGGATTTTCGCGTCATGGCAAGCTCGCCGGAGCGCCATGGAATCACCAAGCCCACGTGTGACCGCAATCTCGCGCGCAGTCATTTTACGCGGCGGTTCGGGGAGCCGCGCGGTGTCGCCGCTCATGGACGGGCGATCATTGGCGTAAGTGACGTCCAGCGCATCATCGCCGCATACGGCGCGCATGCATTGGCTCACCGATTGCTTGAACACGTCGACCGGCGACGCGCTCTTGCCCGATGATTTACCGTCGCCCTTGCCCGAAGACCGTCTGTCGTCCGCCATAAAATGCGTCCTGTGCCTTAGCTCATCACAAGATTGGCGGCAGATTCCGGCAGTTCTTCGCCGAACGAACGCTGGTAAAATTCGGCAATCTGAGGCCGCTCCAGTTCATCGCACTTGTTGAGGAACGTGATACGGAAGGCAAAACCGAGATCGCCGAAAATCTCGGCGTTCTCCGCCCATGTCAAAACGGTGCGCGGGCTCATGACAGTCGAGATATCGCCATTCATGAAGGCATTTCTGCTGAGTTCTGCAACCCGCACCATTTTCGACACTGTAGACCGCTCTGCGTCGGAGGAATATTTCGGCGCTTTCGCCTGAATGATGTCAACTTCATCATCATG
>JBCBTO010000117.1:0-6411 GCA_039818625.1 Pseudomonadota bacterium | reverse complement strand
ATCCACATTCCTTCTTGCGAAGGTCGATGACCCGGCGGATTTTCGCAATCGATCCCTCGACTGTTTTGTCGCCGAGAACGCGGTAATTCGCGGCAATCTCATTCGCTTTCACAAAATTCGCCGTTGGAACATCAAGCCCGACAGCTTCGAGCATAAGAGCACCACGCGGATAGCCGACGAGGTTCATGAGTTCAAGCCGGTCGCTGGAGAGGTTCCGCAAACCCTTTTTGCGCGCGTAGTCCCGGACGACGGCGAGTTTTGCCATCTGGATCATCGGCCCGATATCGACGTCGAGGTTGAGCGCGTGGACGGCGTAGCCAAGCTTGGTTTTGCCGAGCTTGCGATACTCGCTCCAATTGTTC
This sequence comes from Pseudomonadota bacterium, assembly GCA_039818625.1. Classification (GTDB taxonomy): domain Bacteria; phylum Pseudomonadota; class Alphaproteobacteria; order Rhizobiales; family JACESI01; genus JBCBTO01. The sequence goes on along the minus strand of JBCBTO010000117.1, from coordinate 6,049 downwards.
TTCTTGCCGCCGATGCGCGAAATCGCTTTCTTCATGTCTTTCACGACACGGTCCATAAGATCGGCTTTCGCGCGCAGTTCCTTGCGCCGCTTGCCATCTTCGCGGGCAGCCTGCGCGCGCAAACGATTGGCAAACCGCTTCTCCTTCGGCCCACGCGCATTCACAGCGACAGTGCTCGACGTGTTGGCGTTCAGAAGCTGGAAATAGCCAAGCGCAGTCGAAAGCGGACGCCCCCCACGCTTGACGAGCTTGCATTTTTTGTTCCGCTGGATCGCCTCACCGGAAACGAGATCGAACGGCCCTTTGCCACCCGTTTCAAGCGCGTAAACGCCGATCACCTGTTCGGCCGAGATGCCATAAAGCTTGGCCTCTCGGGCATAGGCCTTCTTGAAGTCACGCTCAGCGGAGCCTTGCGGGTTGAACCCGTAAAGATCTTTGATCGACGCGCGCAACTTCTTGGCATTTGGAAGCGTGCTCGGTTTGCGCTTTTTCTTCACGATTGGGCCGGGATCGGGATGCCGCGGCCGCTTCGGGCCCGCATATTTCGGCGGTTGCGACAGCACATAATGTTTTCGCTTGATCGACTTACCCGCCCGGCGCCGGTCTGCGCGAATTTGCTTCTTGCGGCTGATTTCAGCCCAATAGGCTTTCTCCTTGGACGCAAATTGAGCCCGCGCCGCACGATAGGCCGCAAGATCGCGTTTATACGCGTTCAGCTGTGCCTGCGTCGCGGCTTCTGAAGGTGTTGAAAACGATACGCCGCCAAATGTGGCAAGCGCAAACATCAGTACCAAGGTCGTGAGGTATCGCATGGGATCTCTCCTGATCCTAAAGTGTTAAGAAGAACGACCGAAGTCGCCACCTGCAAGCATCAAGCCCGCTTATAGTTAACAAAACCTGACGGCACTCCACCGGAAGCATAAATGTGAAGGCGGTTGTGATCAAAAGAAGTCACAAGTTATAACCAAGACCCACCAGAACAAAGTGTTTTTTGATTACGGCTTTTGACCGAAGCCGCCCATCAAACCTTGTCAGCGACGACATCGAACGCGATCGATATCCGCCGGTCTTTCGATTCGAATGGCACCGTCCGGTGAAAGAAATAGCCCGGAAACATGACGAGCCGCCCCTCTTTTGGCTGGATCGTGTGGGTGTCGACATCAAGAGAAACCGGAAAATCATCCGGCAGATGGCCAAGCTCCAGAAACCCGCTCGTATCTTCGCCGCTGTCGGCGGCATCACTGCGCATTTCGTCGGGGAGCTCCGGATAATAGACCATGCCCAGATAGCCATCGAGATGGATATGCGAGGCAAGATTGCCGCGCCCCTTCAAGAGCGTTCCCCATGCTGTGAGATGTGACTTTTCGGGCCAGCGGTCAAAGAACGGATGGCTGAGCGCCGCCCTCTTGCGGGTGAGATAATCGTCCACCTTAGCCGCAATCATCACTTCAAGATCACGAATGGGACCGGGCTCCGTCGAAGCCCCCGGGCCGACAAGTTCGCGCGTGATGTGGAGTTCATCATTGTGATAGGTCGGGTGGTCTTTATCGGGCACGGCCATCGTTGGATGATCGACCACGTGGTCGGCGAGCGCTTTGTTGAACGCCGCCATATCATCATAGCCATCCGGCGCATCGAGATCGTGGATTTCAACGAGATCGTCAAAGCCGAGGATCGCGCGCGCTTCCTCCCCATTGCCTTGATGATAGTGCGCCATCGCCTCATACATGGCCGCTTCGATATTCTGCGGCTCATGGGAGAGCAGGGTTTGGCATAAGTCAGGCACATCGGCGGTCTCACCCGTCTGCCACAGAAGCTGGATCAGACTGCGCAACGGCTCTGGAGCACCGCCAGAAAGCTTGACCGCCTCTCGCGCCGCCTTTGCGGCCTTGTCAAAATGCCCGAGGGATTTTTCTGAAAGAGCGAGACCAAACTGGGTTTTTGCGTCATCCGGTGCAATTGCGACAGCGGAACCATAGTTACGGGCAGCGCTTTCCATCTTGCCGAGATCGTAAGCGATCATCCCGGCATTGGCGAAAATCTCCGGGCGGCCCTTTTCGACGTCGAGCACCTTCTCAAGCGCCTTCAAAGCCTGCGGCAGGCGGTTCGCCTTATAGTGGGCAACGGCCTGCTGCATCAGCGCATTCAGTGCTTCAGCACTTGACGCGCCACCCTTCTTCTTCGCGAGCTTTTCCGCTTTTCGTCTGTCCGCACGGCTCATCGCCATGGATGATCTCTCCCGCCTGCTGGCCTGTTGTCAGTGGGCGCGATTGGCAATGAACCGCGCCATGTCTTTTAAGATGTTGGCCTTGTCCCCGTAAGGTTCAAGCAGGTTCTCCGCCTTCATGACCTCTTCGCTCAAAAGCGTGCGAACGCCATCAATCCCGTGGAGCCCGACAAGCGTCGCCTTACCCTGTTCAGCATCCTTGCCGGTCGCTTTGCCCATGGTCTCAGCATCCGCCGTCGCATCAAGAAGATCGTCTGCAAGCTGGAATGTGAGCCCGATAACCTTGCCAAACGCCACCATCGTCTCCCGGTCGGCGGCGGATGCGCCCGCGATGATCGCCCCCATCTCGCAACCGGCGCGCAACAACGCACCGGTTTTCATAGCCTGAAGCGTTCGCACTTGCTGATCGTTTTTCTCATTATGCTCCGCGTCAATGTCGAGCATCTGCCCGCCGACCATGCCGATAGGGCCCGCGGCAACGGCGAGACATTGGACGAGGTCCGAGCGGATCGCAGGTTCAGAATGGGTCCTGTCATCCGACAAAATAGCGAAGGCCTGGGTGAGAAGCGCATCGCCCGCAAGAATCGCAGTCGCTTCATCATATTTCTTATGCGTGGTCGGAACGCCCCGCCTCAGATCATCATCATCCATAGCCGGAAGATCGTCATGGACGAGCGAATAACAATGGATACATTCGAGCGCTACAGCAGCCCGCCGAACCCCCTCGCCTTCAAGCCCAAAAAGCTTTGCCGTCTCGATAACGAGAAACGGACGAACACGCTTACCTCCGTTAAGGCTCGCATACCGCATGGCTTCGAAAAGCCGCTCCGGCCATTCGGTCCCAGCGGGTGGCACAAAACTCAAGAGCGCTTCAAGATCCGCCTCCACCTGTTTTGCAACGGTGGACAAACGTGCGGAAAAGGAGAGGTCGCGTTGACGTTCATGGAAAGGTTCACCCCGACAATCTGTTTTCTGTGTTATTTCATAAAGTGCGCGCGGGAAGCAACGCCCGCCGACATCTTCACTTCGGACGGCGGGGCATCTCGCGTCCGAAAAGCGCGGCTAAGGCCAAAAGATGAGCGGAAAAGCGGACGAATAACATGCGATCTTTGCTGACGATCATCCTGTTTTTTGCCCTGACGGTCGCATCACCCGTCTTGGCAAAGCCAACGGCGGTCGACCGACTGGACCTCGAGCGCTATCTCGGCCTGTGGCATGAGGCAGCCCGTTTCCCGGCTTTCTATCAACGGGGCTGCACCGACGCGACCGCCGTCTACGATCGGGCGGAGAAGGGCGGGATTGCGATCACCAACTCCTGCACGCGCAAGGGCAAACGCGTCTCCGTCACGGGCAATGGCAAGCCAAATGGCGTGGGCAAATTCAAAGTGTCCTTTTTCAAATTTATCCCGTTCCGTGCCGATTACTGGGTTTTGTGGGTGGAGCCCAACTATAAAATGGCAGTCATTGCGGTGCCGGACGGCAAATCGGCCTGGATTTTGTCGCGCACCCCGAAGCCATCGCAAACACAACTGAAAAAGGCATTGGGTGTTCTTAAAGACAACGGCTATGACCCGGCGAAGCTCATCTGGAACCCCGGCGTTACGCCACCCTCCTGATGCCATCATTTTGAAATGCGCGCGGTTGGTCTTATGTCAAATAAGCGCGAATGACGCCGGAGCGTGCCCTTGGCGAAGAAAAACACCACCCGGAAGAACAAAGAAAAAGCCAGGCCTGGCTTTGTACCACGCTGGCTACGCCGCGCGGCATTTCTGGTGGCCGCTATCATCGCTGTTCCGATCTTTCTGGTGCCCGTTTATGCCATCGTCCCGCCGGTCTCCACATTGATGTTGAAAGACCTCGTCACGCTCAACGGCTATTCGCGCAACTGGGTTTCGCTTGACGACGTCTCAGATCGCGCAGTCCATTCCATCATGATGTCGGAAGACGCCCGCCACTGCGCCCACAACGGCGTCGACTGGATCGAAATGAAAAAGGCATTCGACAGCATCCGCGAAGGTGGACGCGGACGCGGCGCGAGCACGATAACCATGCAGACGGTGAAAAACCTGTTCTTGTGGAACAGCCGCTCCTTCGTCCGCAAAGGCCTCGAACTGCCGCTCGCCCTATATGCCGACCTCGTGTGGTCAAAGAGGCGCACGCTTGAAATTTATCTCAACATCGCCGAGTGGGACAAACACGTCTATGGCATCGACGCCGCCGCCCGGCACTATTTCAATATACCCGCCTCAAAGCTCAACCGTGTACAGTCCGCGCGCCTCGCGGTCACATTGCCAAATCCACAAGCGCGTAACCCTGCAAGGCCCACATCCGGGTTAAGACGCCTGTCCCGGACCATCGTCAAACGCACCGATGCGGCTGGTGCGTTTGTCGGATGCCTCAAAAAGGACCGCAAAACGACCTGACGGCCTGCAAATTGCGCGATTTTTTTGACAAACGGCTCTGGTCAAAGCCGACCTTTGCGAGTATAAGCCGCTCACTTAATTGCGGTGTCCTCTGATCGCCTCCCGTTAAAGGTGTGAGTTGCGAAAGAGACATGGCCGAAAAGACACTCTGATTGGAGAAGAAGAATGGCTGTCCCAAAGAGTAAGGTGACACGGATGAAACGCGGCCATCGCCGGTCCGCCGATGCCCTGAAACAACCGACATATGTGGAAGACAAGGACTCCGGTGAACTGCGTCGCCCGCACCACATCGACCTGAAAACGGGGATGTATCGCGGTCGTCAGGTTTTGGAGCCGAAAGAAGACGTCTAGTATCACCACAGTCGTGCAATAAGGTCGGTCGCAAACCGGCCTTTTTTTATGACTTAATGGTGTAAAAAGCCGCTGGTACAGGAAAACGACTGACGCGAGGATTACGAAATGACCATTTTGAGAAACTTCCCCCTGCTCGTCATTCCTCTGATCATTTACAATCTTTATGCATGGGGCATCCTGCCAGCATCCGAAGCGATCTGGTCCGATGTTATCGCCGACTTCAACATGATCTCAGGCGAAGTGTTCGCGCTGACGCGCGGCGGGGCGTTGATCGCTTTTGCCCTTGCGATCCTCTTCATCGAAATCCTGAAAGCAACCCGCACGGCCCAGGCAACGATCATCGATCACCTGTTGTCGACCCTGGTCTTTGTCATCTACCTGGTGCAGCTGATCATCGACGGAAACGCCGCGACGACGACTTTCTTCCTGTGCACGCTGATCGCGTTTCTCGACGTCGTGGCAGGATACTCGATCTCGATCCGTGTCGCCTCACGCGATGTCACGTTCGAACGCGGGCTTTAGAAGAAGGCCCCGGACAACCAGGGAAGCCGGGGCGTCTTACTTTAATCGGTTTGTGCGGCAAGCCCTGCAGCTTCAATTCCGGCAATGGCACATGTTTCATCATTGTCGGACGTATCGCCGGTGATCCCAACCGCACCGATGGTTTCCTCCCCATCCTTGATGAGAACACCGCCGGGCACCGGCAGAACCTTGCCACCGGTTAGTCCGACAAGCCCGGTGATAAAATGCGGCCGGTCAAGAGCGTTCTGATTAATCCAGCGACCGCCAACACCAAGGGCGATGCAGCCATTCGCCTTACCCATGGCCATTTCAGCACGCAGATTTGATGCACCATCAGCCCGTCCGAGCGCCTTCAGGTGTCCTCCAGCGTCAAGCACTGCGACAGTCAACGGTTTGAGGCCCATCGCCTCGCCCTTTTTGAGCGCGTTTTCGATAATTGTATTGGCTTGCGCGAGTGTTAGGTGCGCCATTGGCCGGTCTCCTAGTGTCGTTTCAATCTTGCGTCTGGCGCCTGATACGGTAT
>JBCBTO010000116.1:0-6413 GCA_039818625.1 Pseudomonadota bacterium | reverse complement strand
CCACCATGTGCTGACCATCCACGAGCGTGCCATCGCAATCGAAAATGACAAGATAAGGGGCACTCATTCGATGTCCTCCGCGTCCACCGTCTCGCTTTGGATCGCGTCGTAGGTGCTTTCGTCAAAGCCCAGGAGGTTCCAGCTTTGCACCATGTGGGGCGGCAGCGGCGCGGTTACGTCAATCGTGCCGCCATCTGGATGGGGGATCACCAGACGCCGCGCGTGGAGATGGAGCTTTTCCTGAATGCCACCGGGCATATCCCAGTTTCTCACAGAGAAGTATTTCTTGTCGCCGATGATTGGATGATCGAGATAATCCATGTGAACCCGCAATTGGTGCATGCGACCAGTAACGGGCCGCAGGCTCACCCAAGCGAGGTTCTGGCCAACCCATTCAAGGGTCGAATAAAGCGTGACGGCGTGGTCAGCGCCCCTAGCCTTGTCTTTCAGCACACGCATTTTCTGGTCGCCGTGCTCATCCTCGTCCTTGATCAGCCAGGTGGAGAGCCGGCCCTGCGGTGGGCGGGGAACGCCGCGCACGAGTGCCCAATAGACCTTTTTGGTCGTGCGGTCGCGGAAGGCTTTCGTGAGGTTTGAGGCCGCAAGCCGGGTCTTGGCAATGACCAAGACACCCGATGTATCGCGGTCGAGCCGGTGAACGAGGCGCGGCTTCTGGCCCTTGCGGTCGCGGTAAGCCTCCAGCATACCGTCAACATGGCGGTTGAGGCCGGAGCCGCCCTGGACGGCGAGGCCCGCCGGTTTGTTGATGACAAGCACTTTCTCGTCTTCGAAAAGCGTGTTCTCGGCAATAACGTCGCCGTCGTGACGGTCACGCATGGTCTTGTGGGTCACAGGCTTCGGCGTGTCGTCTTCACCAACAGGCGGCACACGGATGATTTGGCCAGCGGCAAGACGCGTGGACGTTTTCGCCCGCGCGCCATCAACACGGATTTGGCCAGACCGCAAGAGCTTTTGCAGATGACCGAAGCCGATTCCCGGATAATGCGTCTTGAACCAGCGGTCGAGGCGCATGCCTGCTTCGTCAGCGATGATGGTTTTTTGCGCGACGCCCGCCATGGCCAACCGCTCTTTTCGTCCACTGTTTCAGCTAGAAGCCCTAACAAGCATGAGACCTGCCACCAAGGCAAGTATCGAAAGGCCAACAGAGACAACAACGTAAATGAGCGCGGCTGCCGTCTCGCCGCGCTCCCACAAGACAATCGTGTCGAGCGAGAAGGCGGAGAAGGTGGTGAACCCGCCGAGGACGCCGGTTGCCAGGAAGAGCCGCCATTCCGGGCCTGTGCCAAGAGCCCCTTTTACCAGTGACGCGATCAACACGCCCATAAGGAAAGATCCGACAACGTTGACCGCGAGGGTTCCAACGGGAAATCCTGGCCCGAAAAGCCGCAATGTGAGGAGGCCGACGAGGTGGCGTGCACTCGCCCCGACGGCGCCGCCAAGGGCGACATAGAGAACATGCATCATGACCCGGCCTTTTCACGGTCTGATCTGAGGCTCGCCCAGTACTCAAGCCGCTTTTTGATTTCGCGCTCAAACCCGCGCTCCACCGGGTCGTAGTAGCTTTCGCGGCCCATGGCATCGGGGAAATAGTTCTGTCCGGAAAATGCATTCGGCGCATCGTGATCGTAGGCGTAGCCCGCCCCATAGCCCTCGGACTTCATGAGCTTGGTCGGCGCATTCAAAATGTGCTTCGGCGGCAGGAGCGAGCCGTTGTCTTTCGCAGATCGGTTCGCCGCTTTGAAGGCTTTGTAGAGCGCGTTCGATTTCGGCGCAGTCGCGAGATAAACACAAGCCTGAGCGAGTGCCAGTTCACCCTCCGGCGAGCCGAGGTAATCATAAGCATCCTTCGCCGCATTCGTGATGACAAGTGCTTGCGGGTCCGCAAGGCCGATGTCTTCGCTCGCCATGCGCACCAGTCGCCTGCCGATATAAAGCGGGTCTTCGCCAGCATCAAACATGCGCATGAGATAGTAGAGCGCCGCGTCCGGGTCAGACCCCCTCACCGACTTATGCAGCGCTGAGATGAGGTTATAGTGCCCGTCCTGGCCCTTGTCATAGACCGGTGCGCGGCGCTGGAGAACATCTTGCAGCTTGGCCGCGTCGAACACTTCTCCCTCGCCCGCCGCCCGCCAGACCTCCTCACACAAGGTGAGCGCGGAGCGACCGTCGCCATCCGCCATGCGTATCAGAACGGCACGGGCTTTTTCGTCGAGGGGCAAATCATGCCCCTCCTCCGTCTCCGCACGGCCGAGAAGCCTTGCAAGTGCTGCGTCATCAAGCGAGCGGAAGGTGAGGACCTGCGCGCGGGACAAAAGCGCGGCGTTCAACTCAAAGGATGGATTTTCGGTCGTGGCACCGATCAGGGTGACCGTGCCGTCTTCCATGACGGGCAGGAACGAATCCTGTTGCGCGCGATTAAAGCGATGGATTTCGTCCACAAAGAGAAGCGTTCCCTTGCCCGTTTGCCGTCGCGCACGGGCGACTTCGAACGTTTTCTTAAGCTCCGCGACACCTGAGAAAATCGCTGATATCTGGTCAAAGGCAAGGTCGGTTTCCGAGGCCAGCATGCGTGCGACCGTGGTCTTGCCCGTGCCGGGTGGTCCCCACAAGATGAGCGAGCCGAGCGATCGCCCCCGGACCATGCGCGTCAGTGTTCCGTCCTCTCCGACAAGATGGTCCTGACCGACCACCTCAGCCAATGTCGAGGGTCTCAGCCGGTCAGCGAGCGGACGCGGTGCCTCCTCCTGCGGGCCACTTACCTCAAAGAGGTCGGACACAGTCAGCCCCCAATGGCAGACCGGATGATCTTACCACGCCGGTTGATCGCAAAACGCCAGAGACGGCGCGGTTCGCTGGTCATGTCTTCCAGTCTTTCGGTGGAGACAATCGTATCGCCCGAAATTTGAAGGATCACATCTCCTTTGCGCAAACCAACGCGGGCGGCAGGCGAGCCGCGCCTTATTTCAGTCACGACCACCCCGGCATCTGGGCCTTTCAGGCGCAGTTCTTCCAACAGCGCGGGCGAAAGATTTGCAACGGTTGCCCCTGAAAAGGGCGAGCGGCCCCGGAGAAGCCGTTCATCGCGCGGCGTCGTTTCTGGTGCTGGACTTAAAGGAACGCGCGTCCGGTATTTCTTGCCGCCCCGGACGACGGAGAGGTCCGCCTCAGCTCCAATCCCAAGGGTCGCAAGACGATAGTTGAAGCCGTTCAAATCGTTGAAGATCGTGTCGTTTACCGCCACGATTAAATCCCCAACCTCGATGTCAGCCCGATCTGCGGGGCCGCCGGAATAGATGTCCGTTACGAGCACTCCACGCGGCCTTTCAAGCCCGAGGCCAAGCGCGATGTCAGCGGTCACATTCTGGAAGCTCGCACCGACCCAGGGACGCTGCACCGTCGCAGCGCCGCGCAGCGCGGAGTTCACCACCGTGCGGACCATATCCGATGGAATGGCGAAGCCAATGCCATTCGAGCCGCCTGATCGTGAGTAAATCGCCGTGTTGATGCCGACGATGTCGCCATTCATGTTCAGAAGTGCGCCACCTGAATTGCCAGGATTGATCGCGGCATCCGTCTGAATGAAGAAGTTCGAATCCGTAATTCCAACCCGCGTGCGCGCCAGCGCGGATACGATTCCTTGCGTGACGGTTTGCCCAACCCCGAACGGATTTCCGATTGCAAGAACAAGATCACCGACCTCCAACGCTTCGGAACTCGAAAAATCGAGCGATGGAAACGCTTCACCCTGAGTGTCAACCTTCAGGATTGCCAGGTCTGTGCGCTCGTCCCGCAGCACGATCGCAGCATCAAACTCTCGCCTATCAGAAAATGCGATTTTGACATCTGTTGCGTCGCGGATCACGTGGAAATTGGTGACTACAATGCCAGAGGGATCGACGATCACGCCGGAACCGAGCGAATTCTGTTGGCGCTGGCGAGGCGTTCCAAAGCGACGATCGCCGAAAAACCGTTCGAAGAATGGGTCTCCGGCGAAGGGGCTACGCCTGCGCTCCACCATGCGCGTTGCGTAGACATTGACGACTGCTGGCGCTGCTCGTTTGACGACTGGGGCGAATGTGAGTTTGACCTGTGCGGAGCTTTCAGGGATCACGGATTCCGCCATGCCGCTGGCAAGGGTTGTCAGAGACAGGATCGCGGTCATCAACAAACGCGATATAAGTTTCATTTTCACGAATTCCTTGGTGCTGCGTCGTTCTCTTATATCAAACCAAATTGAGATCTACGATGCTCTTGGCCATGTCTTCAAGCGCTTTACGGCCTGATTTGAACTCCATTTTCAAGATTTCACGTGCCTTTTGGTTTGAGACAAGGCGTCTGCGCCCAAGATCTGGAACGACCGCTGCAACACTGCCATCAATGCGGGCGAGCAGCTTGACCGCGAAGTCGGGCGCGGTGAATTTGGGCATCTTGCGGGCGAATGCCGGGTGTTTGGCCGCGATGATCGCGCCATAGTCCTTGAACCATAAGAAGTCGCTGACCGCCGCAAAGCGCTCACCCGCGGCTTCAGGAACCTCAAGAGCGCGCAGGTGGGCTTCGGCGACGTCATCGACATGAACCGTCATAAAACCCGCCTTTGGCGCGGCGGGCATCTTGCCTTTCATCATATCAACAATGACGCTCGCCGACGTTCCAGTCTCAATGTCAAGTTCGGGACCCATGACAAAACCCGGACAGATTGTTGTGAGCTTCATATCTGTCGGGTTGTCTTTGATAAAATCCCAGGCGGCTTTTTCCGCCACCACTTTGGAGACGTAATAGGACGTTGTCTGATCGGCGTTTGGGTTGGCCCAATCCTCTTCCGTGAACTGCGTATCGCCGGGTGGAACGTCGCGGTAAATGATCGACGCCATGGAGGATGTGACAACCACGTGGTCCACACTCGCTTTTGCCGCGGCTCTCAGGACGCGCAGGGTGCCTTCTTTTGCCTCAGGTACGAGGGCGTAGCGGTCCTTCGGCTGAACGCTTGGAAACGGCGACGCCACGTGAAGGACATACCGGCAGTTTTCGACCGCGTCGTCCCAACCGGTATCGCTGCTTAAATCAGCTTCGACAAAGTTCAGTTTGTCCGCCGCATTGGTCGTGTATTTGGAAAGCGTCTCCCGGACCCGGTCCGCTTTTTTCATGCTTCGCACGGTGCCGCGCACGGTGTAGCCACGCTCCAGCGCCTTAATCGCGACGTGTTTTGCGATAAAGCCGGTTATGCCAGTGACGAGTACTTGCTCTTGGTTCGACACGGCCCCGCATCCCTCCTCTATTCCGCAAGGAAGAATGTAGGCGCTTTTAAGCTGGCTTCAAAGGAAAACGGCCTCCGCGATGGGAGGCCGTTTCACTTCGAGATACTTGACCGCTTATGCTGCAGCTTCTGCAAGCGCTTCTGTCTCCGCGGTCGGACCGGAATCGACTCCTTTTGCATCGACATCACGGTCGACAAATTCAATGACGGCCATCGGCGCGTTGTCGCCAAACCGGAAACCGGCCTTGAGCACGCGGGTATATCCACCGTTGCGCTCGGTATAGCGCGGGCCGAGGACATCAAACAGTTTCTTCACCATGGCAACGTCGCGGATCTTGCTGATGGCCTGACGACGTGCGTGCAGATCACCGCGCTTGGCGAGCGTGATGAGCTTCTCAGTAAACGGACGCAATTCCTTCGCCTTAGGCAAGGTCGTGACGATCTGTTCGTGCTTGATGAGCGATGCGGCCATGTTTGCAAACATGGCTTTGCGATGGCTCGAGGTCCGGTTCAGTTTGCGGCCTGCTTTACGATGGCGCATTTTACTCTCCTTGAGGCGCTACCCGATCTTTCCGGGCGTTTGCCTTCGATTAAAAATGGTCTTCGAAGCGCTTGGCAAGCTCTTCGATGTTTTCCGGCGGCCAGTTGGCCACTTCCATACCGAGATGAAGGCCCATCTGTGCGAGCACCTCTTTGATCTCGTTCAACGACTTGCGACCGAAGTTCGGTGTGCGCAGCATCTCTGCCTCGGTTTTCTGAATGAGATCGCCAATGTAAACAATATTGTCGTTCTTCAGGCAGTTTGCCGAGCGAACGGACAGTTCCAACTCGTCTACCTTTTTGAGAAGTGCCGGGTTGAAGGCGAGTTCTGGAACCTGTTCCTGAACGACCTCTTTTTCGGGCTCTTCGAAGTTGACGAAGATGGACAATTGATCCTGAAGAATGCGGGCCGCATAGGCGAGCGCGTCTTCCGGCGTCAGCGATCCGTCGGTCTCAATTGTGAGCGTCAGCTTATCATAGTCGAGAACTTGCCCTTCGCGGGTGTTCTCAACCTTGTAGGACACTTTCTTGACCGGTGAGTACAGGCTGTCGACCGGGATCAGGCCGATTGGCGCATCTTCCGGACGGTTGCGGTCCG
>JBCBTO010000115.1:0-6421 GCA_039818625.1 Pseudomonadota bacterium | reverse complement strand
ATGGATCTTTCGATCTTGGTCAGCAAATGCCGATTTCGCTCGTCGCTGCGCGGTTTGATCGGGTTGAGACGGACTACGGGATGACGCTTCTTTCGCTCGGCAAACAGCGCCTCACCGTCTCAGAAACACTGACCGAGAGCGAAGACCCTTATCGCCTCCGGATTAATGCAAGCGATGTTGCCGTAGCGCTCCATCGTCCGGTCGGTACGAGTTTTCAAAATGTGCTTGAAGGGCATGTTCTCGATGTGCAGCGGCTGACGGCCGGTTTTGCCGATGTGGTCGTCAGCGTTGATGGGCAGCCGGTCGTCGCACGGGTGACGCGCAAAGCGGCGGATGAGTTGAAGCTTGCGGTTGATATGACCGTTTTTGTTCTCATCAAGTCGATGGCTATTGAGGGTGCAGTATGTTCATAGTGTTAAATTTATCTGCAAACTGGGCGCGTATTTGAATTTCAGAATAACCGCGTATCTTCGGAGCGAGATTAATTTAATAGTGACTGGGATCTAAAGCTAGAAATTATATATTCTATTATTTTGTATATTTTCTCTTGTTCTATTCTATTTTTTTTGTATAAAATTTCTAAAAATGATTTTACTTTTTTGTATATTTCATGAAAATTCTCATGATTTTGACCGCTTTCAATATATTTTTCAAAGTCTAAAGACATCTCGATAGCATAGAATCCACCTATATCATCTTCAGATTGGCCGTTTTCTTTAATTTCATGCGCCACAGCCAATTGTTGAAGATGGGCGAGGGTTTCTGCCCGAATCATGGCGTCTCCAAACAATTCGGGCCCTGACAGATACTTATCTTTGAAATTCTCGGGAATTTGTAGGTGGTGTAACTCGTGCACCAAAACGGATACAAAAAGATGTCTGTCGTCTTTAACGTCGCTCGATAGAAATACAGTATTTGGAAAAAGTGGATGAACAAGCCCCCAATAGCCGGGCATTTCGAAGGGCAAGAGTAAAACATTGACTCCTGAGTGATAGGCGTCTCGTGCACTTTCTATCGCAGTTGGCGATAATCCAATCGTTTCCACAATGTCCAATGTTTCTTCGTGTGACAGCGTGGCATTCGGGCTTAACAACCAATAGACCGGGTCCAGAATTTTGTTGCCAGTCGGTGAGATTGTGCGCTGAATTATATCATCTGGTGGGTTGACATACTGTGGCTCTGTAATTTCTAGCTTCTCAGGAAGAAGTCTTTCTTTTCTCTGAAAATCTGGTCCAAATAGGCCGTTATGGCTCTTACCTTGCAGATTTGGTTGCGGTTCTTGATCTCTAGTGTCGCCATCAGTGCCTTCGTTTGACACAGATAGTGTGTCGTCCGACGGCGTATGGGCAAACAGTCTTTCTTGCCCGGATAAGGTTGGAGTCTTACTATCAAATAATGGCGTTGCAGGTGATAATTGTGAGCTTAAATTATCTCCGCTAAAGCTTTCATCGGAAGTTATACTGGTATTTGACGCGCTACTTTCGTTACCGCCTGCTGCACCAATTGTATATGACTGCGGTTCAGCGGACCGCCCAAGGTTGACGTCAGATGACACTCTTTGCTCCCAGGTTGGTTGCTAAGAATACGAGCCCTGACTTACGACAACCTGACGGTCCTGTTTCATTTTCTGGAAGCGAATGCCCTCATCCACTCGTCATCACCACAAATCCGATCACCAGGATTGCGATGTAGCCTGCTGAAAAGATGATCGGTCTGACGGGGAACTGCGTCAGGCCGGAAATCATGCCGACCGCATGGGCAACTCTCAGCCAGAAGAAGATCGCGGCACACCAGGCGATGATCGCCGACTGGATGTTGAGCGTGTGGGCAATCAGAATGAGCGCTGCGAAGGGGACGAACTGTTCCAGCAGGTTCAAATGCGCCCTATGAGCCCTGTGCACCCATTCCGGGCGCTCCCGCAGGTCCGGCGGGCGGATGAAATCCGGCCCCGGGTCGCTGACGACCATGTTCGTGCCGACGATATACGGGATCCAGAGGCTCGCAGCCAAAAGCGCCGTGAGCGTGAGATAGAAAAGTTCCGTCGTCATGGATTAACTCCCCGCTGGTGCAATATCGAGGCCCTCGCCGGTCTCGAGGTATGACTTCAGGCTTGCGACAACACGGGCCCAACCGTCTTTCACGCCGTCCTGACCTTCCGGGATTGCGTAGTGCAGGATCGTGAGCTTGCAGATGTCGCCCATGGCTTCGAGTTCATAACTGACCCGGGAGTGGTTCTTTTCTTCCGGCGAGCACCAGCCCGGCTCGAATGTCAGATCGAGGCGGCGGGGTGGGTCGAGGTCGAGGATTTTACCGCCGAGCATGACGCTGCCATCCGGGGTGATTTTGTCGAACCGGCTCCCCTTCGTCATGTCGGTGTTAATGCGCGCTTTGGCGAAGTGATATTTTTCGGAATGGTCGGCTTCGGTGAGCGCCGCCCAGAGTTTGTCAATTGATGTCTTGATGTAGGTTTCCAGCACGAAATCCGGCTTCTCGGTTTCTGACATGGGTCTTCTTCCTTCAAGTTCCGCCTTCAGGTCCAGCGCCATGCGGGCCAAAGGCTTTTGCGTCAGCGGCTCGATCCATCGGTCGATGACCTCCTGGAGCGGAACCGCGTTCAGATAGTGGTACTTGAAGCGTCCGGATCGCCTGGTGACCACCAAGGAAGCTTCCTCCAAAAGTTTCAAGTGCTTCATCACGCCGAAGCGCGTCATCGCCTGCGCCTCGCCCGAGCGTCGGGCGAGTTCAGCTTCCAGCTCAGACAGGGTCTGGCCGTCCTTTTCGCGCAGCATGTCCAGAAGGTTTCTTCTGGTTTCGTCACTTAACGCTTTGAAGATCGCGTCCATGGCATCTTATAAGTTACTTTTTAGTCACGTGTCAATATGGTCACCTAATGAGATGACGATTTGCGAGTTCTGGCGCAATCTGCCCGAGTCTTCCGGCCAAAAGAAAACCCCCTTCCCGGGGCGTGCCGGAAAGAGGGTTTGTTCAACAGATGAGATGTTTGAGACTGTTATTCAGCCGCTTCCGTTGACGCAGGGCGATTGTCGAAGTCGCTCGCGCTGTGGCGTTCGGGGAGTTGTTCTTCTTCCGGTCCCCAGTTGCGGTTTACCTGACGACCGCGGACGACACCTTCGCGCGCTGCGATCTCGTTGGTCCAGCGATTCACATTTTCATAGGTGTGCGCTTCGATGAACTCGGCTGCATCATAAACCTTGTTTTTGACGAGCGCGCCATACCACGGCCAGATCGCCATGTCGGCGATTGTGTAGTCGTTGCCTGCGATGAACTGATTGTCTGCGAGCTGCCGGTCGAGCACATCGAGCTGGCGCTTTACCTCCATCGTGAAACGGTCGATTGGATATTCCATCTTGAATGGCGCATACGCGTAGAAATGGCCGAAGCCGCCGCCGAGATAAGGCGCGCTGCCCATCTGCCAGAAGAGCCAGTTTAGCGTCTCGGTGCGTTTTGCTGGATCGTCCGGGATGAAGGCTTTGAATTTGTCGGCGAGATAAAGAAGGATCGAGGCGGATTCGAAAACTCGGGTTGGCGTTGGTGTCGAGCGATCGAGCAAAGCCGGGATTTTCGAGTTCGGATTTACATCGACAAAGCCGCTTGAAAACTGGTCGCCTTTGCGGATGTCGATCAGATAGGCGTCATATTCCGCGCCCGTATGCCCCGCTGCGAGAAGTTCTTCCAGCATGACCGTCACCTTGACACCGTTCGGCGTTGCGAGCGAATAAAGCTGGAGCGGATGCTCGCCCGTCGGCAAGTCCTTTTCGTGGGTCGCGCCCGCGATCGGGCGATTGATGTTGGCGAACTCGCCGCCATTGGCAGCGTCCCATTTCCAGACTTTTGGTGGGGTATATTCGGTGTCGGACATGCTCAGGCTCCGGTTTGGTGGGTCATTTCGCTTTTATATGGAGTGCCGCCTGCCAATTCACACGTTGAAAATGCTTATGTGATGGTCAATCCCTCTTCATGTGAGATCACCGGGAGAGAAATTGCCCCATACGCTCCAACGCGCGTTCGATGTTTTCCGCCGAGTTGGCATATGAGACGCGGATATATCCCTCGCCATTAACACCGAAATCCGGTCCACCGATGAGAGCGACGCCCGTCTCTTCCAACAACGCGGAGGCGAGGTCTTTCGTTTTCCATTCTGTCTCGGTGATGTTTGGAAAGGCGTAGAACGCGCCCTTGGGCGTTATGCAGGAGACACTCGGCAAGGCGTTCAAGCCATCGACCACGATTTTACGGCGGGTATCAAAGGCCGCCATCATCTCGTCGACCGCGTTTTGCGGACCGGTGAGCGCGGCAAGGCCCGCATACTGGGCGGGTGCGTTGACGCAGGACCAGCAGTTCACTGCGAGCTTGCGCACCTTGTCGTAAAGCGCGTCAGGCCAGACGGAGTATCCCATGCGCCAGCCAGTCATGGCGTAAGTCTTGGACCAGCCGTTTAGGAGGATGAGGCGGTCGCGGATTTCCGGGTAGGTCAGAAGCGACACGTGGTCCTCGCCGTCATAGGTCATACGGTCGTAAATCTCGTCCGAGAGCACCGCGACACTCGGGTGCGCTGCCAGTCCTGCGACCAGCTTGTCGATCTCACCTTTGGGTGTGACGCCGCCGCATGGGTTTGCAGGCGAGTTCAGGATTATGAGACGCGTTTTGTCGGTGATCAGCGATAGCGTCTCGTCTGCGGAGAAGGCGAAACCGTTTTCCTCTCGGATCGGGATCGGAACCGCCGTTGCGCCAGTATATTCGATCATGGAGCGGTAAATCGGAAAACCCGGATCGGGGTAGAGGATTTCCGCACCCGGTTCACCGAACATCAAAATTGCAGCGAACATCGTCACTTTACCGCCCGGCACGATGATCACATTATCGGGGTTCACTTCTTGGCCGTAGCGCGCGTTGAGATCGTTCGCGACCGCTTCCCGCAAGGGCAAGATCCCGGTTGCGGGCGTGTAACCGTGATGGCCATCCTTGAGGGCTTTCACCGCTGCCTCAATGATGTGATCGGGTGTTGGGAAATCCGGTTGTCCGATGCCGAGATTGATGACGTCCATGCCGCCATTAGCAAGGTCGGTCGCGCGGGCGAGAACGGAAAAGGCGTTTTCTTCGCCGATGCGGTCGAAGCCTGAAATCGTTTGGAGCATGGTGGTCAGGATACCGGTGTTTCGGGGACGGGTGTCACAAACGTGCCGTCTGTCGCGAAGGACTTCACGTTGTCGACGACGAGTTGCGCCATCAGGCCCCGGGTATACTGCGATGCGGAGGCGACATGGGGCAGGAGCACGACGCGCGGATGATCCATGAAGGCCCCCGGCACATTGGGTTCATCGGCGAAGACGTCGAGCCCGGCACCGAGGATCGTGTCGTTTGCGAGCGCGCGGGCGAGTGCTTCTTCGTCCACCGTTGTGCCGCGTCCCACATTGATCAACAGCCCATCCGGGCCGAGTGCTTCGAGCACCTCGTCGTTGACGGCGTTTGCCGTGCCCTCGCCGCCGGGCACGACAACCATCAGCGTGTCGACGGACTTTGCGAGGCCGGTGAGCGTGTCATGGTAGGGGTAGCTGACATCATCCCGTTTCGAGCGGTTGTGATATTCGATCTTCATGTTGAAGCTTTCCGCGCGCTTGGCGATTGCAAGCCCGATCCGCCCGAGACCATAGATGCCGAGCGTGCGGGTTTGCATGGTGGCGGGCGTGAGCGGGAATGGTCCTTCGCTCACCCACTTGCCCGCGCGAAGATAGCGTTCGGATTGCGGCAGTTCGCGCACGGTCATCAGAAGAAGCCCTAGTGCCGTATCGGCAACCTCTTCGGTCAGCACGTCCGGTGTGTTCGTTACGATGATCCCATTGTCGGCAGCATAAGCCGTCTCGACCCCGTCATAGCCGACGCCGAAATTCGCGACGAGCTTCAGGTTTGGAAACCGGCTCATAAGGTCCGCCCGGCAGGGCGCCGTTACGAAGGTGGTGATCACTGTGACGTCGTCCTTGATCTGATCGTAAAGTGCGACTGGATCATCCTGCGCGTAAGCGCGATGAACGGTGCCGATGTTTTCAAGCTGCTCCTCTTGGGAAGGGGGCAGCGGCGTTTGCATTAAAATTGTGGGGCTCGTCACGTCGGTCTCTCAGTGTGATGCAATGGGCGGGATACCATCATGGCGTGACGGATCGGGCGCATCAAGGGCGTCACCACATTTCTGCAGCAGGATGGCTTGTTCGAACGGTTTATCAGAAGTTTTCAGGAATGAGTTTGACGACGGTCGTGTTTTCCTCGTCTTCGTCCTCATCGTCATCGGGCAGATCGCCTGACTTCGAAATGTTCTTCTCAACCTTTTTCAGAAGCTTGCGCAGATTGCGGCGCTCCTTGTCATCAAGGCCGTCGAGTGCCCGTCGTTCGAGCCGCTTCCACGTCT
>JBCBTO010000114.1:0-6435 GCA_039818625.1 Pseudomonadota bacterium | reverse complement strand
GGAAAGAACAAGATCATTGATCTTGAGGCATTCTTCCGCAAGCTGCTCCTCGGTGCAGAAAACGTGGGCGTCATCCTGCGTAAACGCGCGCACCCGCATGAGACCATGCAATGCGCCGGACGGCTCATACCGCGACACGGACCCGAATTCGGCAAGCCGATACGGAAGATCGCGGTACGACTTCAAGCCGTTCTTGTAGATCTTCAAGTGACCCGGGCAGTTCATCGGCTTGATCGCAAAGATGCGGTCATCCTCGGTCTGGGTGACAAACATGTTCTCGCGATACCATTCCCAGTGACCAGAGGTCTCCCATAAAGCCCTGTCGAGAATTTGCGGCGTATTTACCTCACCATAATCACCATCAATGCTCCGGCGTGCATAATTCTCTAAGTTCTGGAAAAGCTTCCAGCCTTTAGCATGCCAGAAAACCGCGCCCGGACCTTCTTCTTCGAAATGGAAAAGATCCATTTCTCGACCGAGTTTACGGTGGTCGCGTTTTTCGGCCTCCTCCAACATGGTGAGATGCGCTTTGAGGTCTTTGTCGCTCGCCCAAGCGGTTCCATAAATCCGCGTCAGCATCTCATTGTCTGAATCGCCCCGCCAATAGGCACCAGCCACTTTCATCAGTTTGAACGCATCACCAATTTTGCCAGTCGATGTCATATGCGGACCGCGACACAGATCGATCCAGTCGCCCTGGGCGTACATCTTAAGCTCTTCCCCCTCGGGGATCGCATCGACGAGTTCGACTTTGTAAAGCTCGCCCTTGTCATGAAAATGGTCTTTCGCCTTTTCGCGGGA
The DNA here is from genome assembly GCA_039818625.1 of Pseudomonadota bacterium. Taxonomy (GTDB): domain Bacteria; phylum Pseudomonadota; class Alphaproteobacteria; order Rhizobiales; family JACESI01; genus JBCBTO01. The sequence goes on along the minus strand of JBCBTO010000114.1, from coordinate 5,634 downwards.
CCAGAATTCCTTTGTGAACGGTTTGTTGCGCTGGATGATCTCGCGCATCTTCTTTTCGATGACCGGCAAATCATCAATCGTGAACGGCTTGTCGCGTGAGAAGTCGTAAAAGAAACCGTTCTCAATCACCGGGCCGATGGTCACCTGCGTTCCGGGAAAGAGCTCCTGCACAGCTTCCGCGAGCACGTGCGCACAATCGTGGCGGATGAGTTCCAGCGCGCGCGGGTCTTCGCGGTTGACGAACTCAATCGCGGCACTCGCTTCAATAGGATCATGAAGGTCGGACAGTTCGCCGTCGATCACCATCGCGACGGATTTCTTGGCGAGGGATTTGGCAATGCTCTCAGCCACTTGAAAACCGGTGGTGCCAGAATCGAAGTCGCGTTTGTTGCCATCGGGAAAAGTAAGTGTGACCATGGGTCTCTCCTGCTCAGTCGCCGCGCACGAATGCGGGTAAGCGGTTTGTCGTAACTGGCGGGCTAGTCGAGGCGCGTCTCTGGATCGATTTGCGCGCCGGTCCATCGCCCGTAGCGCCACGGCATATACCAACGCGCGTTATCCGGCAACCGCTCGGGCACAGGATCATAGCCTGACGTCCCAAACGGCCCGCACCGCACGAAACGCGCGAGCGTCATCCAAAGACCGGGCCACGTGCCAAATCGTTGCAGGGCCTCATCGGCATAAGAAGAACATGTCGGCTGATGACGGCAGTTCTGGCCGAGAAGCGGCGAAATCGCGAGACTGTAGATACGAATGAAAAAACGGATCATGACACGCTAAGTGCATCATGATCCGCATTGATTTCAAGACCGATCACATCGGAGACTGCACAGGAAGACCTCAGTCACCCCGCGCACTGTCACGTGCCGTACGACCACTGCATGACCAAACATTGCAAATGCCGTCACGCGTGCGGGTGTAAAGACCCTCAGCGAAGAAAAACGCGTAATGCGGGCTGTGCAGATAAGAACAATTCTGCGCGCCGCTCGCGACCACCTCGCCATTGCGGGACGACTTCACAAAGAAACGGTCCGCCGCAATGTTTTTCAGTTCATCGCAATCAACAGTTCTGAAATCGACCGTCTTCAATGTTTCAAATTTGAACGAGCTCGCCGGATGGAGCACCCCTGCGGCACCAGCCGACTGGGCAAATGCGACAAACGCAACTGCCAGTAGATATTTCATCATGCTGTCTCTCCCAACTGTTTGTCTTCATGACAAAACAGGTGGGTATGGCGACGCGACATGGAACACACGTTGCCATGACATTTTCTCACGCAATCTGACATTGCCGCGGGACAGACACATCATTGACAGGCGCAAACAAGGGGCAGGCGCAGCTCGAGACCAAGAAAACCACGCACCAAAGAGGCCCAAAATTCAGGCGACCTGAGATGCCTCGGAGGCCTCGACTTTATTGATTGCATCAACGACCGCATTGAAGGTCAAAAGCGTCGACGCATGACGGGCTTTATAGTCGCGGACGGGTTCAAGATATTTGAAATCCGCGAAGCGCCCGGTCGGCGGCGCACCACCCTCCTTCAGCATGGCATGCATGGTCGCCTTGAGAGCTTTCAATTCATCGGTGGATGTTCCGACAATATGTCGCGCCATAATTGCCGAAGACGCCTGGCCAAGGGCGCACGCCTTGATCTCATGGGCGAACTCAGTGACAACGCCATCAACTACATTGAGGTCAACCACGAGTGTCGAGCCGCAGAGTTTTGAATGCGCTTTTGCGCTCGCCATGGGATTTTCCAAACGCCCGACCGCAGGAATATTCCCAGCAAATTCAAGGATCTTAGCGTTGTATACATCATTGATCATGACGGCACCTGATAAAATGTTATGCGCACTTCGTTGTCCGCAATACCCGCTCGCACCATATAAACATCATCGGGTTACGAGGCAAATAACCCTTAAACATTGAGCAGTTGGTAAACCGGGCAGCGTCGGGGGACAGTCCAGATATCAGGCCTACTCAAGTTTGGAAACAGTTCCAGCCCTGCTGGATAAACGGTAGAACAAAGGAGCGGCCCCATGGACGCAGTCGTTGAAAAACTCGAACGACGGAAAAGCGATGTTGTAAAGCCGACCCGCGAAGAAGCGGAAGCGGCTGTGCGCACACTGCTTGCTTGGGCGGGCGAAGATGTGGACCGTGAAGGTCTTCTGGACACCCCCAAACGGGTCACCAAGGCTTATGGGGAATTCTTCAAAGGCTACGATGAAAATCCGGCGGATGTGCTGAAGACCACGTTTGACGACGTCGGTGGCTATGGCGACATTGTCTTGGTGCGCGACATCCCGTTTTACTCCCACTGCGAGCACCATATGGTGCCGTTCATAGGCACGGCCCATGTCGCCTACTACCCGACAACGGGTGTTGTTGGCCTGTCCAAGCTTGCACGCGTTGTCGATATTTTCGCCCGGCGGCTGCAAACGCAGGAAAATCTGACGACACAGATTGCAGGCGCGGTTGATGACGCGCTGAAACCACGCGGTGTGGCGGTTCTGATGGAAGCCGAGCACATGTGCATGTCATTGCGCGGTGTGCAAAAACAGGGCGTTTCAACAGTCACGACCCAGTTCACGGGTATCTTCCAGGAAGAAGCGGAAGAACAGGTGCGCTTCATGCAGCTCATTCGCGGTTTCAAAGCTTAGGGTTCAGAGCCAAGGTTGTTCAGCCTCGGGAAACTCTCTAAAACGCCGACTGCATAACAGAGCAAGAGGCGTTCCATGGCCGGGATTTTCAAACCGCGCGGCGACAAAACCGCCGTCGAAGAAGGCATTGACCTAATGCCGAAATTCGACGCAGACGGCCTCATTCCCTGCATCGCGCAGGATGCGGAGACCGGGGAAGTCGTGATGTTCGCTTTCATGAACGAAATATCACTCGAAAAAACGATCGAGACGGGCGAAGCGTGGTATTGGTCTCGATCGCGCGGCGAACTCTGGCACAAAGGCGACACGTCGGGCTCCATCCAGATCATTCATGAGATCTGGACCGACTGCGATCAGGATGTCATCCTGATAAAGGTCACAACCGCAGGCGACGGCTCAAATTGCCACCGCAGGTGCAAATCCTGTTTCTATCGCACGGTCGACCGCGATCAGGAGGAACCCGTATTGCGGTTTGCCGATTAGAACACGCTTATAAGGACATGCCCATGCCCGGCCCACTCAATGGCGTTCGCATTCTGGACCTTACGGCTATGATTTCCGGACCCTCGGCCACCATGATGCTCGCGGATCAAGGCGCCGACGTCATCAAGGTCGAAAATCCGGCGACCGGCGACCACACCCGCCTCGCCTCGACACGGCGCAACGGCTTTTCAGCATCCTTCGTGAACAACAACCGCAACAAGCGGTCACTCGCGATCAATCTGAAAGACCCAAGTGGCGTCGAACTTCTGAAAACGCTCGCGAAGGACGCGGATGTTCTCGTGCAAAACTTTCGACCCGGCGTGGTCGACAGGATGGGCATTGGCGAAGATGCCATTCGCGCAGTCGCCCCCTCGATCATATACGTCTCAATCAGCGGTTTCGGCCATGAAGGGCCCTACGCCGGAAAACCCGTGTTCGACCCGCTGGTGCAGGCGCTGTCAGGGCTTACAACCGTACAGGCGGGATCTGACGATGTGCGACCCAAACTCGTGCGCACCATCCTGCCGGACAAATTGACAGGCGTCGCGGCGGCGCAAGCGATCAGCGCCGCTCTTTACCACCGAGCAAAGACGGGTGAAGGCCAGCACATTCGCCTTTCGATGCTGGACATGATCATGAGTTTCCTTTGGGGCTCGGATATGGGCGGCCACACGTTTGTCGGCGATGAGGTGAAAAGCGAGGAGGCGCAAAGCTTCATTGACCTCATCTATGAGACGACTGACGGCTACATCACAGTCGCCGTTCAGACGGATAAACAATGGCAGGGGCTCTGCCGCGCGCTTGAAAAACCTGAGTGGCTCGACGACCCCCGTTTTTTGAATGCAACGCTGAGACAGGAAAACATCAACGACCGGCTCCAGATGATGCAGGACGTCTTGAAAACGGGGGCGTCCTCCATGTGGCTCGAAGCCCTTGACGCCGCAGACGTACCCTGCGCCCCGGTGCTGAACCGGCGTGATGCCATAAAGCATCCCCAAATCGTCGCGAACGGGATCGTGGAAGACTATGATCACCCGCATGCGGGCCGTTTGCGCCAGACCCGCCCGGCCCCGCGTTTTTCGGCGACCCCGGCGGAAATCAGAACGCCGGCACCCGCTCTCGGGGAGAACACAGAAGACATCCTCCGCGAAGCGGGCCTATCGGACGAAGACATCGCGAAACTCATCGAAGATGCGGTCGTCAAAACGGGAACTACAACATGACACCGCTTGACTTTTACTACTGGCCAACACCCAACGGCTGGAAAGTGTCGATGATGCTCGAAGAATGCGAGCTCCCATATCGTATGATCCCGGTCAACATATCCAGGGGAGACCAGTTCAAACCCGAGTTCCTGGCGATAAGCCCGAACAACCGGATGCCAGCGATCGTCGACCATGATGGCGAAGGCAACCCCGTCAGTGTGTTTGAATCCGGTGCCATCCTGCTTTATCTCGCGGAAAAAACGGGGCGTTTCATGCCAACGGACCCGCTTGGCCGAAAGGAAGCACTGGAGTGGCTTTTCTGGCAGACCGGAAATCTCGGACCGATGGCCGGACAACACAGCCACTTTCGCAACTACGCTCCCGACAGCGAAAAACAGGGCTACTCCCGCACACGCTATGAAAACGAATACTACCGATGCATTGGCGTTCTGGAAAAGCGCCTTCAGGATCGTGACTACATTCTGGGGGACTACTCCATCGCCGATATGATGTCCTGGCCGTGGGTGCTCATTGCGCGGGCGGTCGATCTGTCACTTGATGATTACCCAAATGTCACGCGTTGGCGGGCTGCGATCAAGGAGCGCCCAGCGGTGCGAAGGGCTGTCGATCTCGGTCGGGATCACCGTCGCAAGGCCCCGCCCACGGACGAAGAACGCAAAATCCTGTTTGAACAGAAGTAATTACATCTGCCCGTCCGCTCGCCCCGGATTGCGAAAACACAACCCAAAATGGTGCAGCGCACCACAACACGACCAGACATAAAAACTTCGTAACTTGTTGTTACCAGGCACATTTCCCACGTTCATCTTATGCTTAGACCTTGCTGATACTCTCTAGGGTCAGCGATCCGGCGAATGCATTTTTGCAAGGAGGACGTGATGGACAGACCGACAATCGGGCTCGCCCTTGGCGGCGGTGCTGCGAAAGGATGGGCGCATATCGGCTTCATGCAAGCCCTTGATGAGGCGGGCATCCGCCCGGATGTGATTGCAGGCACCTCCATTGGTGCGGTCGTCGGCGGATGCTGGGCGGCTGGCCATCTCGACGAACTCGAACGTTTCGCCCGCTCACTGACGCAACGCCGTGTGTTCAATCTGATGGATGTGAGTCTGTCAGGAAGCGGCCTCATTAATGGCAAAAAGCTCCGTTGCCATACAACAGAAGGGCAGCGGGAGGTCTTCGATGTCCGCGCCTTCCAGGTTGCGCGTGAGGAGTTCGCCGAGCTTTTTGCCATTAATGAGGCCGCTTCCTGACAGACTCACAT
>JBCBTO010000113.1:0-6504 GCA_039818625.1 Pseudomonadota bacterium | reverse complement strand
ACAAAATTCGGCGAAGGTCCGGCAGCACAACGCACATGCGCTGCGGCCGACCGCACGGGTCACGCCATTCTGCACACGCTCTACGGTCAATCTCTTCGTTACGCGACCGAGTTCTTCATCGAATTCTTCGCAATCGACCTCATCATGGAAGATGGCGCATGTCGTGGTGTGGTCGCGCTCGAAATGGAAACCGGTGAACTTCACCGCTTCCGCGCTCAGAAAGTCATTCTCGCGACCGGCGGCTATGGTCGGGCCTATTTCTCCGCCACATCAGCTCACACCTGCACGGGCGACGGCAACGCCATGGTGCTCCGCGCGGGCTTACCGCTGCAAGACATGGAATTCGTGCAGTTCCACCCGTCGGGCATTTACGGCGCAGGCTGCCTCATTACAGAGGGCGCACGCGGCGAAGGCGGGTACCTGACAAACTCCGAGGGCGAGCGCTTCATGGAACGCTACGCACCGAGCGCGAAAGACCTCGCCTCCCGCGATGTCGTCTCCCGTTCGATGACCATGGAAATCCGAGAAGGACGCGGCGTCGGAGCGAAGGGCGACCACATTCATCTTCACCTCGACCACCTCGATCCAGACATTCTGGCAGAGCGCCTTCCGGGTATCTCGGAATCGGCACGCATCTTCGCGGGCGTCGATGTCACGAAAGAACCGATCCCGGTGATCCCGACGGTCCACTACAACATGGGCGGCATTCCGACGAACTTCCACGGCGAGGTTCTCACCAAAGTGGACGGCGACCCGGATTGCGTCGTGCCGGGCCTTATGGCCATCGGCGAGGCGGCCTGTGTGTCAGTCCATGGTGCAAACCGCCTCGGCTCCAACTCCCTTATTGACCTTGTCGTCTTTGGTCGCGCGGCAGGCCTGCGCTGCGCTGAAACGGTGACACCGGGCGAGAAACAGGCCGAACTGCCAGCGGACGCGGGCACGAACTCCCTCGAACGCCTTGACCACTTCCGCTACGCGGATGGCTCGACCTCGACAGCGGAACTGCGCGCCTCCATGCAGGAAACCATGCAGTCAAACTGCGCCGTCTTCCGCACGACAGAAATTCTTGACGAAGGTCACGACAAAATACACACCGTCTGGAACTCGACGGACGATATCAAGGTCACCGACCGGTCGCTCATCTGGAACTCAGACCTCATCGAGACGCTCGAGTATGACAATCTCATTTGTCAGGCGGTCGTCACGATGGATTCAGCGCAAAACCGCAAGGAAAGCCGTGGTGCCCATGCCCACGAGGATTTCCCGGAGCGCGACGACAAAAACTGGATGCACCATACGCTCACCTTCGTTGATGACGCGAAGAAGAAAGTCACCCTCGAAGAGCGCCCGGTTCACACCTACACACTCTCGAACGAAGTTTCCTACATCGAGCCGAAGGCGCGGGTTTACTAGACCCCGCATCGGCAGAACGAGCTCTTTAAAATGGTTCAACTCACCCTTCCAAAAAACTCGACAATGTCGCCTGGCAAAACTTGGCCAAAGCCAGACGGCGCGACGAAACTCACCGAGTTCCGCATTTATCGCTGGAGCCCAGATGATGATCAGAACCCAACCATCGACACCTATTTCGTCGACCGCGACGACTGCGGGCCGATGGTGCTGGACGGTCTCATCTGGATCAAAAGTAAGGTCGACCCGACGCTGACCTTCCGCCGGTCCTGCCGCGAGGGGATTTGCGGCTCTTGCGCGATGAACATTGACGGCACGAACAACCTCGCCTGCCTGAAGGGCATGGACGAGATGATGGGTGATGTCGTGAAAATCTACCCGCTGCCGCACCTGCCAGTGGTGAAGGATCTCGTACCGGACCTCACGAACTTCTACGCCCAGCACCGCTCCATCGAGCCATGGCTCCAGACGGCAACGACGGAACCGGAAAAGGAGTGGGGCCAGTCCCGCGACGACCGCGAGAAACTCGACGGCCTTTACGAGTGCATTCTCTGTGCGTGCTGTTCGACATCCTGCCCGTCTTACTGGTGGAATTCGGACCGTTATCTCGGCCCGGCCGTCCTTCTGCAAGCGTATCGCTGGCTCATCGACAGCCGTGACGAGGCGACCGGCGAGCGTCTCGACAACCTCGAAGACCCCTTCCGCCTCTACCGCTGCCACACGATCATGAACTGCGCGCAGACCTGCCCGAAAGGTCTGAACCCGGCCAAAGCTATCGCCGAAGTGAAGAAGATGATGGTGGAACGCCGGATTTAATCGGCTTCAAAATCGAGCGATTTAACGAAAACCCCGGTCCAAAGCCGGGGTTTTTTGTTTGATCAACATCAGCCAGATCACTCAGCAACACGACGGCTTACCCGCCATCATCCTGAACGGATCCATGACCGCGGTCTCATAGGCCGCCGGTCTGTCGCTCACCTCAAGCGTAAAGTGCTGGCCGAGGCGCGAGCTTGCGATCAGTGCAGCTGTCGCACCATCGATCACGACGGCCTCACTGGTGCGGAACACATGGCCCCGATCAAACGCGAGCGCATCGGCGTGGTGCTCGATCGTTCCGTGATAGGTCGCCCGCATTGCATCGCGAGTGCCCTCAACATCCTGCGGCTTGAACAGCCGGTACGTTACGGATGCGAATTCGAGATTGCCCAACTTCTCAGCAACCCGCGCATTGCTGATTGCAAGCGGGCGCGCATCGACAATCCGCGGAATGGCAAAGCCCGCCTCAACCGCAAGCGTGTTGAAATCCTCCCAGAAGAGCGCCCCGCTCAGGCATTCACCATAAAGCTCCAGATCGTGCGTCAGCGTTTCCGGCACCGGCGTTTGCGCATAAACATCGGAGAAATACATCTCACCGCCGGGCTTCAAAAGACGAAACGCGTCGCGCAGAACCTTCGGTTTGTCGGTGCAAAGATTGATCACGCAATTCGACACGATCACATCAAAGCTGCGCGCCAGAAGCTCCAGCCGGTCGAGCTCTTCAAGATAGCCCTGCAGAAACCGAACGTTAGGCCTGTCATACCCAAACGTCGTCATATGATAATCGACATGGGCGCGCGCAACAGCGAGCTGCTCGTCGGTCATATCGACGCCGACCACGTGCCCCTCCGGCCCGACGAGCTTTGAGAGCACGAACACATCCCGGCCCGCACCACATCCAAGATCAAGGATCGACCGCCCGGCCAACGCCTCCGGTGCGATCAACCCGCAGCCGTAATACCGCGTCAAAACCGCGTCATGGATCTGCGACAAAGCGGCCTTCACAAAATCAGGCAGATTGGCATCCGTACAGCAGGCATCGGTCTGAAGATCGTCAGATGACTGCAAATGTTGGCCGTAATAATCCTGCACCGCATCACGAATGCTGTCCATAAATCTGCCTCTCCTGTTTGCACTCTCGGGCACTAGGTGAAGGCGCGATATCTTTGTTTCAAGCTCATTTTTTAGCAGTTGTGATGACATTTTCGACAAACGGAAAGGACGTGACATGGGGTCAGCAGCCCTTTCACTTTATGATCAAGTCAGGCACCGCCCTATTGTCGCCCGATCGTCACGCACTTGATATACGCCATGAGCCATGCACACTTTTTGGAGACGACTATGCGTATTCTCACTCTGATCACATCGTTTTTGTTTTTCGCAAGCTCAGCGACAGCGGCGGACTGGATTGTAAAAGAGAGCCCCCATTCGGTCGAAAAGACCGTCGCACAACTGACGGCAGTTATCGAAAAAGCGGGCGCGACCGTCTTCGCCACGGTTGACCATGCAGGCGGCGCCTCGAAAGTCGGCCTCGAACTCGCCCCGTCAACACTCGTCATTTTCGGCAATCCGAAAATCGGCACACCGATCATGCAAAACGCAATCCGCGCGGGTCTCGATCTTCCAATTCGCGTCCTCGTCTTTGAAGAAGACCGTCAAACAAAGGTCGGATATCTCGACCCGGCGGCACTGAAGGCACGCTATGCGATTGATGGTGCCGACGAGCCTTTCAAGAAGATGACGGGCGCGCTCAACAAACTCACGGACGCGGCCATCAAATAGCACTTTCCGACCGACACAACGCCAGGTTTTAACAATCAAGCCACACTCTCTTTGCGTTTGTGGTTTGATTGCACTGGTATTTGTGACGTGAGAGCCTATTGTCGGTCCTGATCGTAGACTGTTTGGGGAACGGCTGGGGCCGTAAAGAGTGCGATGACAATCATATGTCTGGACCGATATCGGCAAAAGGGCCGCGCCTTTGCGCAGGTGGCCGTGTTATGCGCCTCGTGTTGCGCATTGATCGCCTGTGAGACGGCGCAGCCAACTGCAATCCGACCCGAACCGCTGACACCGGCCCCGGTCCCACCCGTTTCAGCCTCCCCGCTACCACCTCTGGGCGCCGCACCCGCAGCGTCACAAGTGCCGGGTGCACCTGGCACCCCAGGCGTGTCAGGTGGACCTGGCGAAACCGCACCGCAGGACTTGCAGGCTCTGCCAACGGCGGGCGCTGCGTCAACCGGTGTTGTTCCCTCACAAGATGTTTCCGTCGGGCCTGACATCGACTTCGGCAGAGAGGCTGTCCTCGGCGCGTGGAACGTCGCCTCAGAAGGGGACACCTGTGCCATGAACCTGTCGCTCACGACGTGGACCGGCGGTTTCCGCGCATCAACACGCAACTGCACCAATGAAACGCTGGTCGCCATCGGCGCATGGCAACTGTCCGGCAAACAGCTCACACTTCTCGACGCGACGGGCAACACCATTTCGCGTTTGTTCGCATCGGGGCCGAATCGCTTTGATGGAACGACGGAATCCGGCGGAAAAGCGATCAGCGCATTTAGATAACCGGCTAATTAGCCAGCAAAGCAAGCTTTTCCACAAGATAACCCAGCCATTCCTTAGGTTTTGGGCAAGGTTAATTAGATCGAACTTGCCCTCGTTAACCATATCTTCATGCTACTCTCACGAACATGTTGAGTATGTTTGTCGTGACAGTGAGACCTCCCATCACCACGTCATGACATCCAAGGCGGCAAACGCCGTATTTGAGAACCAAGAGACTGTCGGTAGGAAGCTTGCACGCTTTTGATTGTGACTAGATTGTAAAAGACCGGGGACGTGCAGCGCCATCCGCATCTCTTTTGAAAAAGGAGTATGTCATGGCAAAACGCATGACCAACACAGCCACAAAAGGCGCTTTCCTCCCGGCGCTGACAGCTGTCGCCCTCTCGGCCGCAACAGTGACCACATCCATGGTGGCGACATCGACATCGGCAAGCGCGAATGTGCCGCGTTGCAGTTCCCACGACAGCATCACAACCCATCTTGCAAAACGCTACGGTGAAACACCGCGCGGGCTTGGGCTTGTGTCAGACAAAGGCATCATGGAGGTCTTTGTGTCCAAACAAGGCACCTGGACCATTTTGATGACCAATCCGAACGGCACATCCTGCCTGATCGCGGCAGGCAAGGGCTGGGAAGACATCCAGAGCAAGCTGGAAGACCCCGAAGCCTGAGAATCGCAATCTCAAAAGAAGTGGCGCATCCTTTGATGCGCCGCCTTTCACTTTCTGAAACCCATGACGGCACGCCGACGGTTGCAAAGCATCTTACAACCTTCTAACGAAGGAAAGAGGTTGCTCACCCAACAGGTTCGTCGATGAGTTCCGCCCCCCATCAGACATTTGCCCCTGCAAACACCGTGCGGCCGAACACCGTGCGGACGGACACAGTGCTCGCACGATATGAAAGCCTTGTGAGCGACGGCTCGCTTGAAGCGGATGAAGCGCAAATCAAAACTGTCCGAGCGCTTGACCGTCTGAATGTCGACCTCGCGGAACGACGGCTTGCCAACAAGAAAAGCTCCCTGGGTTGGCTCTTCAGCAAGCGAAAATCAGCCTGGAGCGGCGCACTCGGCCTCTATGTCTGGGGCGGTGTCGGGCGCGGGAAGACCATGCTGATGGATTGGTTTTTCGAGTGCTCACCCATCAGACGCAAGAAGCGCGTCCATTTCCACGAATTCATGGCCGATGTGCACGAGCGCATTCACAACTATCGGGAACGAGCCAAGCGTGGCGAGGTGTCAGGCGATGACCCACTAGGGCCCGTGTCAGATGACATCGCGAAGGAAGTTCGTCTGTTGTGCTTCGACGAGTTCACCGTGCGCGATGTGGCTGATGCCGCGATCATGCGCCGCCTCTTCACAGGTCTTTTCGCCCACAACGTGGTGATCGTCGCAACGTCGAATGTGGCGCCCAAGGACCTTTACAAGGACGGCTTGCGAAGGGGCGACTTCCTGCCATTCATCGATCTCCTCAAAGAGAATGTGAACATCATCGAGCTCAACGCCCGCACCGATTTCCGGCTTGAGAAACTGGGAGATCAACCGGTCTACAGCCATCCTTTGAACACGGGAGCAGAACACGCGCTTGATCAGGCATGGCGCGCGCTCATCGGCAACGCTGCGGAAAAGACCGTGGACCTCCCTATGAAGGGACGCGTCGTCCACGTGCCCCGCGCAGCGCTCGGGGCGGCCCGTTTCACGTTCTCCGATCT
>JBCBTO010000112.1:0-6532 GCA_039818625.1 Pseudomonadota bacterium | reverse complement strand
CTTGGCGCGGGCGCAGCACAAATTTTGAGTGCGGCTGCCCTCGGGACGGACCAATCAGACGACGTTCAAGGCGCCGACGACCACGATGAGCCAGTGCTCCATGATGCGCCCGAGACGGAAGTGCTCGATCGGCGAGACGGCATTTTGAACCGCCTTCCCCTCGGTCTCATCGTTTCACGCGATCGCGATATTCTTTTCGCCAACCAATCAGTTCTCGATTTCCTGGGCCACGATACACTTGACGTGTTCGACGATGCGGGCGGCCTAGACCGGCTTTTCGTTGAAGTGATAGACGACGAAGCAAACCATGATGATGTGCTCGACCCGCTCAAGGCGCTCGTCATGGTCGCCGACCACGCACCGAACGACAAAGTCATCCCACAGCGTGCGCGGGTTAAACTCGCGGACGGATCGAGCGCGGAAGTCGATGTGCGACTGCAATCGGCAGATTGGCGGGGCGAGCCGGCACTTCTGATCACGCTCGTGGCTCTCACCGAACTCTCCGGCGGCGAACTGAGTGATGAAAGCCGCATCAGCCATATGCTCGGTCAATCGACCGACGTGATGGATATCGCCTCCGACGGCATCCTGATCCTCGACGAGGACGGGCAAATTCTCCACGCCAATGCAAGCGCAGAGGCGCTTTTTGGGCGCGATCGGCGCGACATGCGCACTATGGCCGTCACGCATCTTTTCGCAGAGGAAAGTCAGAAATCCGTTTTTGACTATCTCGACGGCCTCACCAGCAATGGTGTTGCAAGCGTTCTCAATGACGGGCGCGAGGTGATCGGTCAGGAAATGGGCGGCGGGCTCATTCCGCTGTTCGTCACCATCGGTCGCGTCAATGACAGCCGATATGGCGACAATCGCCATCAAAACGCGCCGCTTTTTTGCGCCGTTGTCCGCGACATTACACAATGGAAGCGGGCGGAAGAGGAGCTCATCGAAGCGCGCAAGATCGCGGAGGACGCCAACGCACAAAAGTCGGAGTTTCTCGCCAAAGTGAGCCACGAAATCCGCACGCCACTCAACGCGATCATCGGGTTTTCCGAAGTGATGAAGGAAGAGCATTTCGGGCCGATGCACAACGAGCGGTATCTGGAATACGCGCGCGATATTCACCTGTCCGGCAAACATCTTGTCAGCCTTGTCAATGATCTGCTTGATCTTTCGAAGATTGAAGCGGGCAAGCTTGAAATGGAGTTTTCCGCCGTTTCACTCAATCCGATCATTCGCGAATGCGTCGCGCTGATGCAACCGGAGGCGAACCGCGAGCGCATCATCATTCGCACAAGCCTGCTTGACTACCTGCCGCCGGTTGTGGCCGATGCCCGCAGCATTCGCCAGATCGCGCTGAACCTTTTGTCAAACGCGGTCAAATTCACTGAAGCGGGGGGACAGGTGATCGTGTCGACCACGGTTGAGGATTCGGGCGAGGTCGCCATTCGAGTGCGCGATACCGGCATCGGCATGACGGAGCAGGACCTCGAGCAGGCCATGCAACCGTTCCGGCAGGTTGGTGCGGAACAAAGCAACCGTGCGGGTGGGACGGGTCTTGGCCTGCCGCTCACAAAGGCGCTTGTTGAGGCGAACCGTGCGCAATTTACGATCGATTCCCGTGTTGATTACGGGACGCTGATCCAGATCCTGTTTCCCAATGCGAGGGTGCTCGCCCAGTAATCTCAAGCGGGCTCTTCTCTGGTCTTACAAAGAGTGAGCGACCCGTAATCGGCGCTGGCGCGACAAAAGATATCCTGTGAAAAAACAAAAGCCGGGTCACGAGGACCCGGCCCAGTCGGATGTCTTATGTAACAGACACTTTTTGTTGTCGTTGGCCGCATCTGCCCCTTCAAATTAACGACAACCGGTTAAGCGATCGTTTAGAGGTGTTTCGCGATGCGACAGCTGGTTTGTGTCGTGTTAGCTTTGCTTAATAACCGGAACGACAAGATCACCCCAGTTTCCATTGCTTGAATGGTGGCGCGCGGTGCGAACGAGCTCAACTGAGACACCCGCCTCAACAGCACGCACGACCGTCTGGTTCAGACGGTGAATCTCGTTGGCCAGCATGCGAATAGCCGTCGCCTGGTCATCGTCCAAAAGCTCAACCTGCTCCTCAGCACGCTCCTTAACGCGTGCTTTGGCTTTCATGTCCTGTTCCGTCGCTTCAAGTGCACTCATTCTTCTGTCTCCTACTTTTTTCGGCGACTTTGGCGGTTCACGCCCGCCACCGTTCTGATGACAAGATTTACACGATCTGGCGAAAAGTCCATTCATTGTTGAAATAAATGAGGTTTTCTTGTAAATTTCTTTTCAATTCAGCTTCTGTAATTTGTGTATCTTGTAATTTTTACAGACTGTCAGACGCGAGCGGGAGAGCCCCATGGCAGACCAGAAGATTTTCGCAGGCCCCCGCATCCGGCGCGTGCGTACACAACTCGGCCTCACCCAGGCGGCGATGGCGGAACAAATCGATATCTCACCGAGCTATCTCAATCTGATTGAGCGCAATCAGCGGCCGCTCACCGTACAACTGCTTTTGAAGCTCTCATCACGCTATGACATTGATCTGAAAGAACTTCAGGGCGACGAAAGCGGAAAGACCACAGAGGCGCTTAAAGAGATTTTTTCTGACCCGCTTCTCGTCGGCGAAATTGCTTCAGATTCGGAGCTTTTGGAAGCGGCGGATTCAACGCCCAACCTCGTTTCCGGCCTCATTCATCTTTATAACGCCTATAAAGAAAGCACGGATAAGCTCTCAACGCTTTCCCATCTGATGAGCGAAGAGGCCAAGGTGCAGGTCGTGAGCCAAAGCCGGTTGCCCATCGACGAGGTGCGCGATTACCTGCATGAGCGCTCACCCTATTTTGATGCGCTCGACCAAGCCGCAAGCGCAACCGCGCAGGATATCAATCCGGGCGATGATGTTTTCGCAAGCCTCAAACATCACATCATGGAAGAATTGCGCATCAGCATCAAAGTGCTGCCAACCCATACGATGCCAGATCATTCTTTGCGCTATGATCGCCATTCACAGCGTATTTTCCTATCGGAACGCCTGACCGCAGAAGAGCGGCTTGTGGATGTGGCCACGCAGTTCGCGCTGCTCGCCTTTGGCGACCTTCTCGACGAGGCCGTGGCTGAGGCGGGATTTCACAATCAGGAGACCAACCGGCTCTTTCGGCTCAAATGCGCGCGCTATTTCGCGCTCGCGCTCCTCATGCCCTATGACGCATTTTATACTGCCGCCGCGCGCAGCCGCCATGATGTCGGGCTTCTCGCCCGCCGCTTTCAGGTGCGCTGGCGCGATGTGGTTAAGCGGCTTACAACCCTCCAGCAACCGGGGCGCACGGGCATTCCGTTCTTCCTCGTCGAACTCGACCCCGTCGGCAATGTGTGCAGCTTCGCACCGGGGGCGCATTTCACTCTGCCGCGAACGGGAAACCCGTGCATCAAACTCATCCCGCCGGGGGTCCATACGAGCCATGGCCGGGTCGCTGTTGAGAGCGTCGCGCTGCCAGACGGCCCGGAATGGCTGATCATCGCCCATTCGGAAAAGACGCGCGCTTTTGAGGCGGGTGATCGCCCCAGACGGCGCACACTCGTGCTTGGTTGTGATCTCATCCATGTGAAAGATCTCGTCTATGGCGATGGCTATCTGGGTATAGATCCCCTGCGCATCGGCGTGACCTGCCGACTGTGCGAACAAGCCAACTGCCGCGACCGCGCGTTTCCACCCGTCATGCGTCCGAGCGCGCAAGACGTGCACGCGCGCAGCTTTTCTGATTATGACTTTGGGTAATCTCGCTAAAAGCCGATGACACGCTTCAGAGCTTCAAAATGCGTAACGGCTGACCGGTCGAACTCATCGTAAAACTGCACTGCGGTGTGCGCAACCACGTTATCCGGGATGATGTTGAGGGGCTGACCGGTGGACTGGGCGAGCACCTGCTGGCGACATGCCCGTTCCAGATAGTAAAGATCATCAAAAGCATGGGCTGCTGATGGCCCGCCGACCACGACACCATGGTTTGCGAGGAACACCACGTCCGCGCCCGCATTGCTTTTCGCCTGCTGCGCGATGCGTTCCCCCTCCTCCGCGTCATGGGCGAGGCCGCCGAATTCGTCCTCGTAGGCAAGACGTCCGTGGAACCGGCACGCGGTCTGATGGGCCATTTCCAGACGTCCACCTTTCAACATCGTCAACGCTGTCGCATGGGGCATGTGGGTATGGAGAATGCACACATGCCTCGGATTTGCCCTGTGACCGGCGATGTGAATGTTGCGCGCGGTCGCCTCGGCTTCACCATCGCCTTCAAGCGTCGCGCCATCGCCGTCCATGAGGATGATTGCGTCGGGCGTGATCTCCGACCAATGCAGGCCGTAGGGATTGATCAAATAGTGTTCGTCGCCCTCCGCATCAGGACGTGCGATCTGGAGTGAGAAATGGTTGCAAATGCCCTCGTGGAGATCAAAACGCTCGGCGAGGCGAAGGGTGGCGGCGAGGTCTTCACGTTGTTTTTCGTAGCGCATGGAGTATCGATATCGTTTTGGTCATCATGGTGTCTTTTCGTCCATGAAATCCTAGGACAATAGCGCGGTGATTACGATAAAAATCACTGGAGGTTCTGATCAGCCTTGACCGGACGGTTGTTGGCGCTTGTAACGACGGGCTGGGACAACGATCCGCCCATGGTGAACACGACGGGTGCCTGGTTCTGCGCACTGGCATCGCCTTCCGATGCATCTGACACAGCAGATGACGTCGCTGCTGGCGCGGTCGGAGCAATTGTGCCCATGATGGAAATCTGATCCGTGTTGATATCGAGCCGCCCACTGGCCTTCACAGCGTATGCCTTTTCGCTGAGCTGAAAGGTCTTGATGGCGAAGGTGCCATTGTTCTCAACCGAGCCCGCAATTTGCACCCGCTCAAACTGCGTGCTGAGGGCATCGCCATTGAACGCAGTCGCATCGAGCTTGCGCCCATCGCCAGCTGCCAAAAGGGCGGGCAGGTCAATCTGCAAAAGCGCTCCCCCATTGAGACTGGCCTCGACATCAAGTGCGAAGGATTGTTCGAGTTCAGGGATTTCCTTGCCACTCGCTTCAGCCAGAAGCGAAGCGGTGACACGGCCCTCAAAAGGCAATGTGAGGCCTGTGATCTGTTCAAGATCATCCACATTGGCATCGCTTATGGTCACATTGGCGCGCATTTTCTTCGCGACATCGGACGAATCGACCGCAATCTCGCCGGAAAGCCGACCGCCATTGAGCTCCGCCGATCCGATGTTCATGCGAAACGACGCATCCTTCTGGAAAAGACCAAGCGCGACATCTTTGAACGTCTCATCGTCGAACAGGATGGTTTCAGACGAAACCCGCAAGTCCAGCTTTATGTCGTCTTCGGCCCAAAGGAGCGCTGTTTCGAGAAATGACCGATTTTCATCCTGGGCCGGATCTTCGGTGGGCGTCGACGCAATCGAGAGCGTGTCAAAAGCCAGAGTTCCGGAAAGACCAAGGCCTCCTCCCGACAGATCAAGGTCGAGCCGACCATCCGCTTTTCCGTCGCCAAGCCTGACGGCGATGGGCCTGAGCGAGATCGTCTTCTGCTTGAAAGAGCCGTCGCCCAGAACACTGAGTGGCTCATTCGGCAGAAGGTCTTCGCCCTTCAGACCGAACCAGTTCATAAACTGTTTCGGATTATCGAACGACACCTCAAAAACACCGTCGCCGCGCATGTCACTTTGCCACCGGGTATCCCCCCGAAAGGACGCCTTTGCGAACTCCGTCTCAAGCGACATATCCAGGAGACTGCTTTCGCCAATCATGAAACGGCCTGGACTGATGAGTTCGATCTTGGATGTGACGGTCTCATCGCGCCAGACGAATGAGCCATCCATAAAAAGACCGTTGCGCCGGGGTGGGCCCATGACCGTGCCGTTCACCGCATTCAAGACAACGGGCTCGGGGCGACCGGGGGCACTCAAGGCGACCGTGCTGTCCGTAAGCGCGACATATCTGAGGCGTTCTGGAAACTTCAGGACCGGTTCTTCGGGTGCGGCGGCCTTTTCGCTGTCAAAAAAGCCGGAGGTCGACCAGTTCAGCCGTTCGGTTTCGTCCCATTTCAGAGAAATAAAGGCCTCACGCATATCGATATAGCGCAGCGCCGGTCGTCCTTCCCAAAGGGATGTCACGGAAAGGCGGCCATGCGCCCGCTCAACCGCCAAGAGCAATTCGTCATCGCCTGAGGTCACCCGAAGTGGTCCAAAACCAACCGAAAGATATGGAAAAAGGCTGACGGTGGGGCGACCGGACACCGTGACGGTTTGCCCAAACGCTTCCGTCAACTGGTTTTCAACAACCGCGTTCAGACGGTCGGTGGGCACGAGCCAGAAGCTGGCGGTCAATATGATGAAAATCGCCAGAACAAGCGCTGGAATTCCATAAGCGATGCGTCTTAGGATCAAGATGGTTTGCCGATCGATTATGCCCCAAAACAAATTGGATAAATGGGGCAGACTTTTCAAGACAATTC
>JBCBTO010000111.1:0-6540 GCA_039818625.1 Pseudomonadota bacterium | reverse complement strand
TTCGACGAGCGCGGTATTGAAATTCCGTTCCCCCACCGTGTTCTGGTATCGGATAAATAATCAGCGATTTAACGATACCCACTTAAGTTTTTGCAGAGGTGGACACGTCCTTAAAAAGCGCTACAACCACAGTCCCGTCTCAAACCACCTGGAGAACCCCGTTGGTTCAGCGCCTTAACGCCAGCGCCCCCGATTTCGAGGCCACGTTTTCCGCCCTTCTCGCCGCCAAGCGGGAAGTCTCGGAGGATGTCGATCATGCCGTTCAGGAAATTATCGCAGACGTAAGGGTGCGAGGCGATGAGGCTGTGATTGAGTTGTCACAAAAGTTCGACCGCGTCGATCTCGCAAAAGAGGGCCTGTTGGTCACGCGCGCGGAACGTCAAGCGGCCCTGAATTCCATGAGCGATGACAAGAAGGAGGCGCTCAAGCTCGCTGCCGACCGCATCGAGGCGCACCACGCACGCCAGATGCCAGCCGATGATCATTATCAAGATGCGATCGGCGTTGAACTCGGTTCGCGCTGGACCGCGCTTCAATCTGTCGGGCTTTATGTTCCGGGTGGAACGGCAAGTTATCCAAGTTCTGTTCTCATGAACGCAATCCCTGCGAAGGTTGCAGGCGTTGAACGCGTGGTCATGGTTGTCCCGGCGCCGAATGGCAACATCAATCCGCTTGTCCTGGCGGCTGCCGAACTTGCAAAAGTTGATGAGATTTACCGCATCGGCGGCGCGCAGGCCGTCGCCGCACTCGCCTATGGCACCGAAACGATTGCGCCGGTGGTCAAGATTGTCGGACCCGGCAATGCCTATGTGGCCGCTGCCAAGAGGCGGGTCTTTGGAACCGTCGGCATCGATATGATCGCTGGCCCGTCCGAAGTCTTGATCGTCGCCGACGGCAATAACAACCCCGACTGGATTGCGGTTGATCTCCTGGCGCAGGCCGAACACGACACCGCCGCACAATCCATCCTGATTACGGACGATGAAGACCTTGCAGACGCCGTATGTGCTGCAGTCGATCGCCATCTGGAGACATTGCCCCGAGCGGATGTTGCCCGCGAAAGCTGGGCGTCTTTCGGCGCGGTGATCATCGTCCCGGATGCCGCGCTATCCGTTGATCTGATCGACCGCATCGCGCCGGAACATCTGGAGCTTCTCGTCGAGCAGGCCGACACAATGGTCGGCGAGATTCGAAATGCGGGAGCGATTTTCATCGGCAGCCACACACCGGAGGCCGTTGGCGACTATGTGGGTGGGTCAAACCATGTTCTGCCGACGGCACGCTCGGCCCGCTTTTCGTCTGGCCTTTCGGTTCTGGACTTTGTCAAGCGGACCTCCATTTTGAAATGTGGGCCGGATCAACTCCGCGCGATTGGACCGGCCGCCATCACGCTTGCAAACGCCGAAGGGCTTGACGCCCATGCCAGGTCTGTCAGCATTCGCCTAAATCTTTAAAAGTCCTCTTATTCGACCACCGACGTTCGAGCATCCAGTTTCCGAAATGGCCAACACCAGCAAAAAAGCCAAGGATAACGCCCGCCTGAGCAGCGTCCTGCTCGACGAGGCGTCCATTGGTCGTGCGACGCCGGATGTTGAGCAAGAGCGATCCATCGCCATTTTCGATATTCTGGAGGAAAACAGTTTCAAGCCGACGGACCATGACGGTGGCCCCTACACGTTGAAACTGTCAAACCACGAAGGACGGTTTGTCATGGAAATCGGCGAAGAAGGGGCGTCGCAAGTCATGACCCATGTTTTGTCGATGACCCCGTTCCGGTCCATCATCAAGGACTACTTCATGATTTGTGACAGCTACTATGCTGCGATCCGATCTGCGACACCGGGAAAGATCGAAGCGATCGACATGGCGCGCCGCGGCATTCACAATGAAGGTTCGGAATTGCTGATGGAGCGCTTGAAGAGCAAGGTCGATGTCGACTTTGACACCGCCCGACGGCTTTTCACCTTACTTTGTGCGTTGAACCAGGGGCGGGCGTAGACGATCATGGCAAAACCCGTCGTAAAGGCAGGCATTCCGGGAC
Organism: Pseudomonadota bacterium; assembly: GCA_039818625.1. Taxonomy (GTDB): domain Bacteria; phylum Pseudomonadota; class Alphaproteobacteria; order Rhizobiales; family JACESI01; genus JBCBTO01. The sequence goes on along the minus strand of JBCBTO010000111.1, from coordinate 4,499 downwards.
CTGACGCGCCAAAATCGGTGCTGTTTGTATGCGGCATGAACTCCATTCGCTCGCCGATGGCCGCCGCCATGACACGGGCGTTGTTTCCTTTTATCGTCTATGCGCGCTCCGCGGGCGTGAAAAAAGGGGAGCGCGACCACTTCGTAGATGTGGTCATGGAGGAACTTGACGTCGATATCTCGACCCACAATCCTCATACATTCGATGAACTCGACGATGAAAATTTTGATCTCATCATCGCACTTACCGAAGAGGCCAATTCCCATGTGCAAGGCCGTCTTGACGCCGACGCGTCGGTGAAAGAGTTCTGGCTGACAGAAGATCCGACCGAGGAAACAGGCACGCGGGAACAGCGCCTTGAGGCGTATCGAGCCGTCCGTGATAAATTGCTTGGCCAGATCAAAGAGCGTCTCGGCTGGCAGCCGGGTGATGGAAACGCCCGATCCTCGTTCTAGGGCAAGGCGAATTCAAGCTGTCTTGACTTAAGCCGTTGCAATTATCAAATGGGCTGTTCACACGGACGTGGTTTTTCGCTAGGTTCCGGGCCAAATCGGACCCCGAAGCGGTTCCGCGTGAGGTGGGCATGACAATGCAATGCCTGCCGGACACAAGATTTAAGGATGAGAATGGCAAAAGAAGAGATGCTGGAGTTTCCAGGAGTTGTAAGCGAACTCCTGCCAAACGCGACGTTTCGCGTCAAACTTGAAAATGATCATGAAATTATCGCCCACACAGCCGGTCGCATGCGCAAAAACCGCATTCGCGTCCTGGCGGGCGACAAGGTGCTGGTCGAAATGACGCCCTATGACCTCACCAAAGGTCGCATCACCTATCGCTTCAAGTAAGCGGCCCGGCGGGACTCTGGTGGCACGGATTTGAAGAGCATGGCGCGCAGGCCACAGGGGCAAAACACAAAGTCAACCCTCATCCTTGCCTCGGCGTCTCCCCGCCGCTTGCAACTGCTTCAGCAAGCGGGCGTTGAGCCGGACCATTTGATGCCCGCTGACATCGATGAAACACCCCAACGCAAAGAGTTGCCGAAAGACCTCGTGCGCAGGCTCGCGGGCACCAAAGCCGATGTCGTGGCCCGTCAGGCGATCCGCGACGACAAGCGCGACGGTGCATACATCTTGGCGGCTGACACGGTCGTGGCGCGCGGTCGGCTCGTGTTGCCAAAGGCTGAAAGTGTCGATCAGGCATCCGACTGTCTGAGACAGCTTTCAGGCCGCGCCCACAAGGTCTATACGGCCGTTTGCCTCGTCACGCCAACCGGCAAAGTGATCAACAAAATCGTTGAAAGTCGTGTGCGCCTGAAGCGCATTTCCGCCTTGGAAAGCGAGGCTTATCTCGCCTCCGGTGAATGGCGTGGCAAGGCGGGTGGCTACGCGATCCAAGGGCTTGCGGGCGCATTTGTCGTAAAACTCATCGGGTCTTATTCAAGTGTGGTGGGCTTGCCGCTTTACGAGACGGTCAACATGTTGGTCGGCGAAGGATATCCGGTCCACTTCAATTGGCTTGGGGCCGATCAATGAACGAGCGCAACGCGAAAAAACGGTGTCCGACATGTGGCAAACCGGCGGCTTCAGATCATAAGCCCTTTTGCTCCAAACGGTGCCAGGAAGTCGATCTGAACCGCTGGCTCGGCGGCCATTATGCAATACCGGTCGAAGACCCTGAAGTCGGTGCCCTGTCGATGAATGATAACGCTGAGAAAAGCGATTAAATGAGCAAGGCGCCGGCGTCATGGATTGCCGTTAAATTATTGAACAAACGGGCGTAGCTGCACTGGACATGACAAAATGAAGGTTCTATAAACCGCCCACTCAAAGGAGGACTACGTCTTCCGCTGCGCACGCGAAATGTGCTCCAGCATCCGCCCAGGTAGCTCAGTTGGTAGAGCAAGGGATTGAAAATCCCTGTGTCGGCAGTTCGATTCTGTCCCTGGGCACCACGTCATTTTTAACCCTCTGATTTCTTTGTCTTGTTCGGATTTTCGCCCTTACCTAAATCTAGGTGCGGGTAAAGTATGTTCTCGATCTGGTCTGAAACCACCTCCGAAGATGCAATACCTAAGCGCTTCCTGTCTGCACCTTTAGTGTAGTGCTCAGCCTGCTTTGTACTTGCCCAGCCGTAGCGTGCCATAAGCTCGTGTGTGGTGCCGCCGTTCTCTGCAAGCAAGGTCGCTGAAAGCTTTCTCAGGCCATGTCCATTAAGCTTGAGGCCAGCTTCACGGCATTGCCGACCCGAACCAGTTTCCAAAGCTTTCTTTCGACGTAAAAGGGTCTCCGTTGTCCTTCGTGATAAAATGAAATGCGCCGGTTTCAGTTTGTCGTATAGTGTTAACCAGCGACTGCGGAAACTGCATGGTAACTTCAGTGCCGGTCTTCTGATTCCTCATTGAGAAGATGTTGCCGGTCAGGTGCTGTGGACCTGCAACGTGCATGTCGCCACGGCGAAGGCCAGATACTAGAAACAACTCAAGTGCGAGCCGCTGCTTTGTACCCACAGGCCAGCGGTGACAGAATTGCGTTACATCCGCCGTTGTCCATGCCGTAAAGCCCTTCGACTTGTACTTGATAGGTTGAACGCCGATCGTCGGGTTCACCTCCACGTGGCCATTTCTGAGCGCCCACAGGAATAGGCTCTGCATGGCTTTTAGGAAGCAGTTTGCCTGTGCTGGTGTTTCTGCGCGCCGGTCCATAGCCTGCTGAATCGTCAGGCGGTCAATGGTACTGAATGGCGGGTTGCTACTGTTCCTGATCACGTTCTTGTAGATATTTGACCGTTGGCGACGAGTTGCAGAACTGAGCCCCTGCCAGTACGCGCTTTCCATGTGACGGCCAATCAACCATTCAAGCGTGCCCTTCCGTTGGCGCACCACCTTTGGTGATGCAGCCTGATCTTTGAGCGCTCGATTATAAGCTTCCCAAAACTCTAGCGTGCCATATTCGTCTGGCAGACGCACTCGCTTCCCTTTGCCACGACGGAAAATCCACACACGGCGACCGTGGCGATATTTCTCGTGCTGGATGTGTGGCGGTCTTGGTCGAGGCATGTCGAACATCAAAGTGTCGGCCTTTCGTGTTGGTCAACTGATTTCATCTTATCCACGAGGCATGGTGGGATAAGTCGGATAAATGTGTTGCCCGTGTTGACTTCAACAATAACACTTTCCTTCTTGGCCGCCCTGATGAGGGCTTCAGCTTGTCTTTGGGTGATATCAAGTGGACGGTTGGGCATGGGTGCGGGCGTGAGATGCTTTGTGTGGTTGATGGAGGAAAGTAGCTGGACTGGCTGAGATCAGCGTCACTGCTGTTTTGAACAACAACAGCAACCGACACTCACAGTGTTGGAAACTGGAAAATTTGTTTTTGGTACGCGGTGCGAATTACCCGCATTGTGCCAACGGCCAGAAAGGACCCGTGATTGAGATAGGAGCTGTGACGATAGACTCAGCGGGTTCTGATCCTGGAAAGATCGATCTCCGCCTTGGTCTTGCGCCCGAAGAGCAGCATCTCAACCAGGGCGAGGCGTTTGTTTGGTAAGGCCCTGACAATGGCTTGGATGTCCCGAAACGGGCCATCGGTGATTTCCACCCTTTCGCCTATGGAAACTGTGTTCTGGTTGAGTTTGCTCTCATCCAGATGGCCATTGGCTGCAAGATCGATAAACCCGGTCATGATGTGATCTGGGATGGCGATAGGGCCATTGGCGTTGCCGATGATCGACGTGATGCCGCGGACCAGTCTCAAGCCTGAAATGGCTTCAGCGTCGCGCGGTATTCGGCAAAAGACGATGTTGGGGAGCGCAGGCATTGCATAATACCTCGGCCGTCTGCACTTGCCCTTCCGCACGCGCTTCTTTCGCGTCGGGACGATTGCCTGAATGCCGTGTTGGGTGAGGCGGTGACACACCCGCGTCTCAACATTGCCACGGTCTCTCAAGGGCACATCCATGCGGGTGTATTCGGCACAGCGTGACACATTGAGGGCAAACCAATGCTGCATTCCTTCGTCCGTCAGAGCCTTGAAACAGGCCGTCTGTCGTTTGCGTTTGGCTTCAGCTTCATGGATCCGCTCCCAGTCTTGCGCTGTAAGCAATGAGTTATCGATCGTTCGCATAAGACTGCGATCGCCTCCATCTGTTCCAGGTTCTGAGTGAATGGCGCCGTGTGCGCTTTGTGCGGCGGCGCCTTGGTCAGGCATTCGCAAAGGCCAACCAGTCGATGAGGACTGGTTGGCTGTACAAAGCCTCTGATCTCTGGAAACAAAACAGCCACAGCTGGGTTTTGGCCTTTGCCATGGGGCTCGGGCTCAAACGCAGATCTGTGGCTGCTATAGTGGAGTTGGCAGAGCGCAACCGTAGGCGGCTACGATCATGGTGTGATGGTACTGCGGGGCTGAGACAGATCTCAGCGATCAAAAACGGAATCAGAAACCGAAGAGGGAGTGCCTATCGGCTCTCCATAGAACAATACGTGATGAGGGTTGTTAGCTTCT
>JBCBTO010000110.1:0-6615 GCA_039818625.1 Pseudomonadota bacterium | reverse complement strand
ATAACCAACTTGCAGTTCAAGGCTTGGGTTAAGCTGAAGTTGCTCGATATCCGCGCGAACACTCAATGGACCGACTGGCACCGCTACACCGACATCGGTGAACGTTGAGGGAAAGAGTTCACGCAATTGCGCGTTCGCTGAGAAAGCGACGGGACCGATGTCTGCGCGAAGTCCACCAGCAAGGTTGTCGCGTTGTCCGCCAGGATTTTGTGGCCCAAGTCTTTGTTGGCTAAGGAGGTCATCCGTATCCGGGAACCCTTTGGAATCAATGCCCCTATCCGGATTCTTTTCACCGGGCGGAAAGATCGTTCCCTGATCGTTCTCCGCAATCCGTGCAGTAATAGTCACACCGTTGCCGTTTTCGCCACGTTCACTCACAATCGTGGCGCTCGAACTCGTCGCAGGCTTCTGCAGATCGGGTTGTTCAGGCTGAGTGAGATTCAGCAAAGACCTTTGTTGAGGCGTCGCATCATCACCGAAGAGCGGGGTGTTGGGGTCAAGGATGGCCGCGACCGCATCGGAACCGACCCCAATCGGGCCGCCAAGCGCTGCCGCATCCGTCAACGGTCCGCGCGAAGCGGCAACGGTCCCTTGAAGATCGACAGCCCGCGTTGAAACGGCCGGATTAGCAGACAGCGGCCTGTCTTCAGACGAAAGCGATGGCGTTTGAGTGAAGACACTGCCAGCTTCACTTTGAGTCTCAGGTAAAGCCACTTGCCGATTGTTGTGAGCCGGCGCCTCACCCCCCCGCGTGGTCTCGAGAGGAGGCAAAGCCCCTCCCACGCCGCCTATCCCATGATCTCCCATCGCATGTCCTTCCCAATTTCGCACGGACAGTCAGTAACCCCTTACGTTGTCACACGAAGCTTACGAGCACCTGACGGCGCTGGTGGATGGCAGAAAAAGTCTGGAAGATCATGAAAATGCGCGACTGCGCCACTCACGGTCTGAACCCTGAGGCCAGCACGCCACGGTCAAATACCCATGGAAGAAATACCAATAGTCGTACCGCCATATTTATACAATCTTAGGGCGATTTCGGCTGAACCGGGTGGGAACACCGACGATGGATGGCATCACAAACGCCGCGACCGCGACGATGGACAACGCCGCGCGTTTCCGCTTAAACGTGCGCCTTTATCCAGACTTCAAGCCGTTCCATCCAAACGGGGAAAGCGACCCCGTTTTACCCTATCTCCAACGCCTGAAAAACACGCTCGGCTGCCGTCACATTTTCTACCATTGCCTGATTTTGGAAAGAACGGGCATGGTGCGCGATGGCCCCGGCCTCATCTGGTTTTCAACCTGCAGCGCCCATTGGGCCCTGCAATATCTCTATCAGGACCACAACGCCGTTGATCCACTGTTCACGGATGCCCTGAGATGCGAGAGCCAAACCGACTGGCGTCATTTTAGGAAGGCCCATCATCTCAAAGCCTTCTGGGCCGATGCCGACCGATTCAGGCTCGGGACAGAGGGTATATCGATCCCGGTCCACGATTTCGCAAATCGTCCGGCGCTCGTCTCTTTCACCTTCGATACGCCGGAAGACGAATGGCCTGCCTTTTCAAAGGCCCGCACACAAGACTGGCAGATCGCCGCCCATCACCTCCACGAGGTGGCTCTTGCCTATCACAAGGCCTATCCGACAACCGGCGAGGTGACGATTACACCTGTCGAACGTCGATGTCTGACAAGAGCATCAGCGGGCCTCGATGACGCTGAAATCGCCCGTCATCTCAAAATGACCACGCAAGACGTCGCCAACCATTTGGACAGAGCGGCGATCAAGCTACATGCCGAAAACCGCATGCATCTGGTGGCAAAAGCGGTTGCAAGCGGGCTCATCACGCCACCTTTCTAGCGCACACCAAATCCTCAAGCCTGTTCACGCATACGTCAAACGGGATGAAAGCCGACGTCAGCGTTCTTAACCTTTTGTTACGCAAGAGGCCGATGCGGCGATGTCTGGCACGAGAGCCAGACCATCGGCCCTCAGAGGAGAGAACACATGTCTATAACTGTTCAAGAACTCGGCTTTCTCAAAGCCATCAAAGTGACCGTAGTTGCTCTGCTGACACTCGGCACCGCAGTTTTCGGTCTGCAAGGCACGGCTCAAGCACTCGGCACACCATCCCCTGCAATCGCAGGCGGCCAGATTGGCGCCAGCGGCGACGCAGGGCAGATCACCAAGGCGAAGTTTCGCGGCGGACGCGGCTTCCGCGGTGGACGCGGGTTCCGTGGCCATCGCGGATTTCGTGGCGGTCGCGGGTTTCGCGGAAGCCGCAGCTTTGCCCGGAGAAGTTTCCGCGGCGGTCGCAGTTTCCGGGGGCATCGCGGCTTCAGAGGTCACCGTGGTTTCAAAGGTCACCGCAAATTCGGCCACAACGACTTCATCGTTGCCGATAAAAAATTCCACGGAAAACGCAAGTTTTTCTTCAAAGGCAAAAAAGGTTTTGGTTTTCGCGGCCGCTTCTAAAAGCCTGATTTAAATGACAAAAAGCGAGAAGACCCCGCATATGGGGTCTTTTGCATTTCACGCGAACTATCCCATTCAGTTAACGTTCAGTGAAGACCTGTTATCTCTAGCGCAACATGGTGTGAAAGTGGATGACCCGCCCAACGCCATACCGCTAAACAGGGAGAACGATAATGGGGTTCCCAACACAACTGATCGCAAAGACAATCAAGTCGCTGAAGATGGGTCTGGCTGCCCTCGCCGCCCTTGGAACAGTGACGGTCACTGCACCGCAGACCGCGTCTGCTGATACGTATCGCCACTTTAACGGCCACGTCGGCGTCCATGGCGGGAAGGCATTTCGGGGCCACCGCAAATTTCACGGCCACCGGAAGTACCGTGGCCATCGAAACTTCAAACACCGCCGCAACTTTTCAGCACATCGTTTTCACGGCGGGCGTCACCACTACCGCGGCCATCGCCGCTACAAACGCCACCGGGGCAACGGAGCAGCCGTTGCAGCTGGCATTATTGGCCTGACAGCGGGTGCAATCATCGCATCGCAGGCCCACAAAAGCCACCGACGCAACCGGGTTATACGCCACAGCTCTTTCGAGCCGTTTACGCCGGAATGGTACGCGGCATGCGCCCGCAAATATCGCTCATTCAATCCCGAAACGGGTCGCTTCTTGAGCTATAGCGGGAAATACCGTCTTTGCCGCATCTAATGCGGTGAGCATATGGGGAAGAACGAGTTAAGGCGGCGTGTGAAAAGAGCGCCGCCTTTTCCTTTTCCCGTGTAACCAATCGTCAAAAAAGAAAAGACAATTCAACGAATTTCGCAACCGACCGGGTGGCAGGTGGTGGACAAAACTCCGAGGACCCACCATATTTATGCCAGTGGTTAGGATTGCGGTCCGGATCATGAGAAGCATTCCAGCTGCCCCAAAAGTCAGGGACATCGGGCTGATGCCCGGCGGGCAGACGAAAACAACACTCCACCGCTTCCAATGGACGCTACCGGCAAGTCGGCAGCGTAATGTGAGATATCGACTTGTCAGTCGACGAGGATGGATGGAATGCGGCGAAACGGAACAGTAAAATTTTTTCTTCAATCAAAAGGGTTCGGCTTCATAACGCCCGAAGATGGCGGCGCGGATGTGTTCGTTCACATATCAGCGGTGGAACAGTCCGGCGTGCCACCGCTCGACCAGGGGATAAAACTGTCCTTTGAGACGGAGCCCGACAAAAAGGGGAAAGGCCCGAAGGCCGTCAATCTCGTCATTCAGCCATAAGATAAACAGGCGATCGCGCAATTTGCGCGATACGCCCAACCGGCTTGAAAGACCTGTATAAAGACCAGACTTGAGCCACTCACTCAGCGGCTTGGATATGACGCGTCTTGCCAACCTCAAGATCGTAATCGTTCATGAGAACCTGTATTTGTTCTCCGACCGAAAACGTATGCTCAGCGATCTCCGACACGGGGGTCACCTCGGCGGCTGTACCGGTGAGGAAACATTGTTCAAAATCCGCCATTTCCTCAGGCATGATGACGCGTTCGACCACCTCAAAGCCGCGACGCTTCGCAAGATCGATAACCGTCTGGCGGGTGATGCCATTCAAAAATCCATCAGGAATGGGCGTATGGATGACGTCATCCTTGATGAAAAACACGTTCGCACCGGTCGCTTCCGCCACCCGTCCACGCCAGTCGAACATCAACGCATCCGCATAGCCTTTCGCCTCCGCAGCGTGTTTGGACAGGGTGCAGATCATGTAAAGACCTGCGGCTTTGGATGTGCTTGGCGCGGTTTGCGGATCGGGCCTGCGATAATCCGCAATATCAAGGCGGATGCCCTTCAGCCGCTCTTCCGGTGAGAAGTAAGAGGGCCATTCCCATGCGGCGATGGCGAGATTGATTTTGTTATGCTGCGCCGAAACACCCATCATCTCGCTGCCACGCCAGGCCACAGGACGCACATAAGCATCAATCAGACCTTGGCGTTCGATCACCGCATCGCAGGCGGCATCAATTTCAGAAACAGAGTACGGAATTTCAAAGCCGAGCAGCTCCGCTGATTTGATCAAGCGTTCGGTGTGCTCGGTCAGTTTGAAGATTTTCCCGCCGTAAGCGCGCTCACCCTCGAAAACCGAGCTCGCGTAGTGCAAACCGTGGGTAAGAACATGCACTTTCGCATCAGCCCAGGGAACAAACTCCCCATTATACCAAATCTCGCCATCGAGTTGATCGAACGGAACACTTGCCATTGTCGCCCCTCCAGAGCACATCACCAACATCATCTTTATATCCGCGCACCAGCCGAAAAAAGCCGTGAACGGATCCAAGAGAATTACGGTCAGATCGCGTCAGCGATTTACGCGCGGCGATCAATTGCAGTATAAGCACCAAGCGCTATCCGTAGCGCATGACGCTCAACGTTAGCAACAAATCATAATATGTCAATATTGCTGACCTATTAAGAGTTCGCGCGAATTTCCCAAAGAAGTCCGCGGGAAATCCGCAAGATCCTCAAAATCCCCATCATCCAAGCAAAATACATGAAAAAACCAACGCAAGCCGAGACCGAAGATGAGGTCATCTCAACGCCCATGCGCAATGCCGACGGCTTTCGTTTTGACATGGTCGAGCAGTTGTTCTTCGCCTATCGGGACTTTACGAAAGGCCCCGATATCATCCTGTCAGACCTTGGTTTCGGACGCGCACATCACCGCGTGCTTTACTTTGTCAATCGCGTGCCGGGCATCCGGGTGACGGATCTTCTCGGCATATTAAATATTACGAAACAAAGCCTTGCGCGTGTCTTGAAAGACTTGATCGAAAGCCAATTCATCGTTCAGCGCTCCAGCCCCTCCGATCGCCGGGAAAGGCTGCTTTACCCCACAAAAAAGGGCCGCGATCTCGCTTTGGCCTTATCTGAGTCACAGTCTCGCCGCATCGAGCAGGCATTAGAAGAGGTAGGGCCAGTGGGGGCACAGGCCGCGAAAAAGTTTCTTCAACTCCTGATCGATGAAGCTGATCAAAGCACCATTCGCAGGCTTGAGGAGATGTAAACGCGGCATGGCGTCTGAGGAGGTCCCATGCCTACTTTATTTCGACAAGCCCCTCGTACAAAACTGGAATGGAAGCTAGACTTCATTCCAGTAAAGGGCAACCGTCGGAAGCTTAAGACAATGACCACCCCTGTCACGGATGACGCACCGCATATTTTGGTGGTGGATGATGACGACCGCATCCGAACGCTTCTGCAGCGCTATCTCACAGAAAGCGGTCTGCGCATAACAGCTGCGGAAAATGCCGCTGTGGCGCGACGCTTCATGGAAACTCTTTCGTTCGACCTTTTGATCATCGACATCATGATGCCGGGTGAAGACGGCCTTTCACTCACCGGCTCTTTGCGGTCAGACTCCGATATTCCGATTTTGATGCTGACGGCGCGCTCAGACACGCAAGATCGCATCAACGGGCTTGAAAGCGGCGCCGACGATTATCTTTCAAAACCCTTTGAGCCGCGCGAGCTGCTTTTGCGGATCAACAACATTCTGCGCCGCAATGGACCGCCCCCGGGCGCGACGATTGAGCTCGTACGCTTCGGCCCGTTCACGTTCAATCTCGAAAAGGGCGAGTTGTCGAAGGAAGAGCGCGTCATCAAGCTCACCGAGCGCGAAAAAGACATGATGCGTATTTTCTGCCGCGCGGCAGGGGACACCGTCCCGCGCCATGAACTTTTGGCCGATCCGACAAGTGCTGGCGAGCGAACGGTCGACGTGCAAATCAACCGCCTCAGGCGCAAGATTGAGATCGATCCGGCAAACCCGGTCTACCTCCACACGGTAAGGGGCATCGGCTACCGAATCCTGACCGACTAGGGCGAAATTCAGTCACAGACGGGGCGCGCCCAAAAAGGTTTACAAGACCATCTGATGCCTGCACAAAGATCGCATGGATCAACGCGTAGACCCCGTCCCACACGTCAGAAACCCTGACGAGGAGCCTCGCACCTGGTGGCGCATGATGATGCCGCGAGGTCCGTACGCCCGGGCGCTCAGCATCATCATCGCGCCGAGTGTGATCCTCCACTCTGTCCTCGTGTTCGTTTTCATGGAACGCCACTGGAATACGGTAACCCGTCGCT
>JBCBTO010000109.1:0-6647 GCA_039818625.1 Pseudomonadota bacterium | reverse complement strand
GCCTATTCCGTTGCTGAACGTATTCGCGAGATCGTATCCAACAAGCCCTTTGCCATAAAAAGCCAGGGCATCTCGATCGACGTGACGACCAGTATTGGTATTGGCTGTTATCTCGACGCATCTGATACACCGACCACTTTGATCAAGCGTGCCGATGTCGGTTTATATCGCGCGAAAAACGCCGGTAGAAACCGCGTGATCTTGGCCGCCGCAGCATAAAATTCCCATTGTAAAACTTTAGTCTGACGCGATCACGCTTTGTATCGTTAGTTAACGATGAATATTTACAGTTAATGTAGGATTAACTTGCTGAGTTTCTCGGCAACTGGCAGTAATCGCCTCACGCAGAAGGTTATTCGTTCTGTTACCTTGTGGCTCTAACAGGTCCGCCGCATCACCTGATGCCGCAAGGTTGGCCGGTGGGTCCCGCTCAGACTATGGGCTGGTGACTCACCGGTTTTTTCTTTTAAAATCAGAGTTTTAGAAAAGTCGCAGACAACAAAAAAGCCGGTTGACGATCCAACCGGCTTCCGCGTCTCACAAAGAGAGATGTATTACTTGATCTTTGTCTCTTTGAAATCCACATGCTTGCGAACGACAGGGTCATACTTCCGCTTGACCATTTTCTCTGTCATCGTGCGTGAGTTTTTCTTGGTCACGTAGAAATAGCCCGTGTCGGCAGTGCTTTCGAGCTTGATTTTAATCGTTGTGGCTTTGGCCATGGCGTCAATCCTAACCGGGGAGCGGGTTCGATGCCGCGCCGCTCAAAAATACGGAGGCGCAACGGCCCCCTCGAAGATGCCGCGAAACTAAGCATTCGAAGCGCTTTGTCAAGATATTTGCGAATATCTGATCGACGGATGAATACGAGGGTTCAGACCTATAGATGAGATCGCCATGGTGACCTCATCTATGGGACTGAACCCTAAGCCGATACGGCACCTTCCGTAACGAAAACGAGAGACTGGACGCCGTCCGCCGGATCGGGGGTATGGCGATCCAGGCTGAGGCCCGCAAAACCGGCAGCCCCTGATGGTGTTGTTTCAATCCCAAGCTTTGAAAGCGCAGCGACGGCGTTTCGCGCGTCATGCTCAGAGACTGTGAGATAACGCACTGACGCATCCTGGAAGACTTCAAATGCGATAAGAGACGGCGTTTTGCAGTCGAGCCGACCCATGTCGGAGACGGGGCCCGCGACAGTTGTGACCGCACCTTCGGCGGCACTTCCCTTCAAACACGGGGCCGCCTCGGGTTCGACAATGATGATATCCGGCTGAACCGCCCAGTTTTGTCGAATCATATGAGCGATCGCACCCGCAAACCCGCCGACACCTGCCTGAAGATAAACGTGGGTTGGCCACCGCCCGTCCGCCTCGAACTTGTTGCGAAGCTCCTCCGCCATAACGGTGTAGCCCTCCATGACGAGGGTGGGGGCATGGCGATACCCCTCCCACGATCCGTCGGCGAGATGGATGAAATCGTTTTCCGCAGCATCTGATATGGCGGCATCAACACTTGCCTCATAGTCTGCCCCCGCGCGAACAACGACGGCGTCTTTTGCTTCAAGACGTGCGGCAAAGGCGTCTGGCACCGTGTCGGCGAGGAAGATACGCGCCCGCGCCCCGAAAAGCCGAGCACCGCTTGCGACCGCCATGCCATGATTGCCGGCACTTGCGCACACGAAGGTGAGAGACGACGCAAAGCGTCGAACGTCTTCACGCTCAAAATCCGACGGTGTCAAACCAACGCCGGTCGCTTCACGCCAGCGCTCCTCGATGATCCGGGCCACCGCATAAACGCCCCCGAGCGCCTTGAACGCACCAAGGCCCATACGCTGGCTTTCATCCTTGATCAAAACGCCTTCGCGCTCCACGAGAGGCGTAGAGATGTGCAAAGGACAGTGTGAGAGCAGGTTGAAAACGCGGCTGGGGTCGGGAGAGAAAGGAACCATGCTGATAATCCTTGATGCGTCACGCGCCTATTTCAATCTCACCACCGGCGATGGGCTCTGCGCCCGGCCGCAAATAGGTGATGAGCTTTTCAAGCCGCACGCCGCCGCGCTTGGGCTGGTAATACGGCACGGCCAACGGGGAAGCGCCCAGAGATGTGTCAGTTTGACTGTGATCGAGAGCCTTACCCGTCGCATCGAGCACCCGGTCGGTGATTGGATGCGTTTCAAGGTCGGCGGCTTCACTAAGGGTCACCCAACGCACATCTTCAAGTTCTTCGCTGGAATGCGCCTCTTGTTGTTCGAGAATGTCGCTGACATCTGCAAGAAAAAACCGCGTGTCAAAGCGCCGGTTGCGGCCGGGCGGGGTGATCGCCCGCGCGATAAATGTGAGGCGTGAAAGATCCGGCTGGATGCCTGCGCTTGCAAAAGCGGCCCATGTGGGTTGGGCATATTGGCGAAGGACGTCCGTTTTGACCCCGAGGATGAGGCCAACTTCCTCATGGGTCTCGCGGATGGCCGCAAGGCCGAGCATCCGCGCTCGCAACGGTGTCGGACGGCCTTTCATCTGCTGCATGAGAAGATCAAGGGTGTCCGCGTGGTAATCGATGGCCACGGGCGCGAAGCGGTCGCCGTAATCGACCCGTCCACCTGGAAAGACGTAGATATTCGGCATAAACGCGTGTTTCGCCGCACGTCGTCCCATCAAAAGGCGCGGTTCCGGCCCCCTGCGGTCGACGAGAACAATCGAAGACGCGTCTTTGGGTCTCACGAGACGCCCTGTTCCTTCAGGCGATCATCGCCGGGCATCTCGATATCATCGCCTTCAACGAAATTGGGATTGAAGCCGTGCATGTAGTTGGCCCATTGCAGACCGACAATCGCACCTTTCATGAGCGGCAGAAAGCCGAGTGACATCGCGAGCAACACGGGGGTCCAAATGACCGCGTGGAGCCAGTAAGGCGGTGCGTAGGCCAGTTCCAGCCAGACGAAAAGCCCGACAACAACCTTGCCGACGATTGCGATGGTGAAATAGGCGGGTGCATCATCGGCACGGTGATGGTGCAGCGCTTCCCCGCATGCGTCGCAGGTGTCGGTTACTTTCAGGTACCGCGAGAACAGCGCACCGCTTCCGCATTGCGGGCATTTCTGCATGAACCCGCGCTTCATCGCAGTCCAGACGGAGCGCTTCGGCAGGGTGGACGCAGTCACATCATTTTCAAAAAGGGTCATTGCCGGTGCCTGATTTGTTCGGTCAGCACCATATGTAAGCTGATCGGATGCACACTGCAATCAGCGATTGGGCCAATACCGGGACGCCGATTTCATCCTTTCAACTGAGCCGAGCATGTGGTCACACGGCATTCCGTGCGCGCCTTATGGGCGCTTGCGACGGATTTTGCGAGACACACCTTTGGGTGGTCCGCCGCGTCTTCCGCTCCGTGCCTTCGGAAAAGCCCGTGCGCCGGCGCGCCCTTTGGTTCCCTCGCTCATCATTTCAAAACGCAATGCGCCTGCGAACGGGAGTGCTTCAACGAGTTTCACCTGAACCCGATCACCCATCGTGTAGGTCATGCCGCCGCGCTCGCCGACAAGGCTGTGGCGCGCGTCGTCATAGTGAAAGTAATCGTCGGCAAGTGTCGAAATCGGGATGAACCCGTCCGCACCGCTGTCATCCAGCGTGATGAACAGACCTGATTTCGTCACTCCGCCGATGCGACCCCAGAACAATGCACCGACTTTGTCGGAAAGCCATTCCGCGATCAGCCGGTCAACGGTCGCGCGCTCCGCCGCCATCGCCCGGCGTTCGGTTGCGGAAATGGCGGTGGAAAGGTCCCGCAAAGCGTCGATATCGACATCACCAAGCCCGCCTTCGCCGAGGTCATAAGCCGACACGAGCGCCCGGTGAACCATGAGGTCCGCATAGCGTCGGATGGGTGAAGTGAAATGGGCATAGCGCTGCAGATTGAGCCCGAAGTGACCATAGTTCTCCGGCGCATATTCCGCCTGCGCCTGCGACCGTAAGATCACCTGATTGGTCAGAAGCTCGTGATTTGCCCCTTTGACGCCTTCGAGGATGCGATTGAAATGGGACGGTCGAATGTTGCCCGCCTTCGGCAATTTCAGATCGATGGTGGACAGGAAATCGCGCAACGCTTCGAGTTTCGCGAGCGACGGCGCATCGTGCACCCGGTAAATGACCGGCGTTTTGCGCGCTTCCAACGCTTCCGCCGCCGCCACATTCGCGAGAATCATGAACTCCTCGATGAGTTTGTGGGCGGTCAATCGTTTGGGAACGACGACATCCGCCACACGACCCTCGTCGTCAAGCCTGATCTTGCGTTCAGTGACGTTGAGGTCCAGCGGCTCGCGATCTTTCCGCTCGCGTTTGAGTGATGCGTAGGCGGCCCAAAGCGGCTTCAACGTGGTCTTCAGGACAGTCGCCGCCCGCTCCGTGGGGTTGCCATCCATCGCGTCCTGCGCCTCTTCATAGGCAAGGCCCGCATGGGAGCGCATCATCACCCGGTGAAAGCGGTGTTTCCGCTTCTTACCGTCCCTGTCGAGCCAGACTTTGACCGCAATGGCTGGCCGATCAAGTCCCTCTTTCAAGGAGCACAAGTTGTTGGAAATACGTTCTGGCAGCATTGGCACGACGCGGTCTGGAAAATAGACCGAATTGCCGCGCTTCACCGCCTCAATGTCGAGCGATGCGGCAGGCCGAACATAGTAGGAGACATCCGCAATCGCGATGGTGACGATATGTCCGCCAGGGTTATTCTCATCGTCATCTGCAACGGCGAAAACCGCGTCATCATGATCTTTCGCATCCGCCGGATCGATGGTGATGAGTGGAACGTCGCGCCAATCTTCACGCTTCGCATCGACGGACGTCTCGCGCGCGCGTTCAGCTTCCGCGAGCACGGGATCGGGAAAGACATGCGGGATCTCATGTTCATGGATCGCGATATGGCTGATGGCCTTTTCTGACTTGAGTGATCCGATCCGGTTCAGCACATGCGCGCGCGCATCGCCATATTTGCCGATCTTGGTGAGCTTCACTTCGACCAGATCGCCGTCTTCGGCGCCATTGAGCTCGACAATCTCCATCTCACGCTGCCTGCGATCAACGGGTAAGAGCCGTGGCAAGGCTTCCGCATGTGCGCCAAACCGCACGATGCCCAAAACGGAGGCGGGGGTCTTGTCGAGGATCTTGATCACGTTGGCGGTGTAAGCTGGTCTCTCGCTATCATTGATGTCGCGGTCGACAATGCGAGCGAGCACGCGATCGCCGATGCCAGGCGCCCGCCCTTTCGACTTCTTGCCGTGGTCGATGAGAATGCGGGGAGGGGGCGCATCGTCCTCTTCCCATTTCGCTGGCCGTGCGATGAGGTCGCCATCACCGTCGCGCTCATGGATGTCCACGACGAGGACGGGCGGCAGTTCCCCCGCCTCGCTGAAGCGTTTCTTGTGACCTGAAATCAAACCGTCATCGGCAAGACCTTTCAGCACCTTTTTAAGCGCGATGCGGTCCTGGCCCTTGATATTGAAAGCGCGCGCGATATCGCGCTTGCTCGCCTTTTCCGGATTATCGCGGATATAGGTCAAAACCTCTTCACGTGTCGGAAACCAGAGGCTTGCTGACGTCACATCGCGTTTCACCATAGGAGACCGGAACCCGCCATCGAATGGGCTCGACAAGGCGCGCGATGCGTCATTCCTCGACCTTTGCAGCGGCCTTTTTGGTCGTCTTCTTTGTGGTCTTTTTCTTCGCAGGGGCTTTTTTCTTGCCGCCCTTGGCGGCCCGTGCGGCGATCAGTTCCAGCGCTTGCTCCATTGTAACATCTTCGGGCTTGGCATCCTTCGGAATGGTGGCATTCACCTTGCCGAATTTGACATAAGGGCCGTAGCGCCCGTCATTGACGGTCACCTTGCCGCCACCGTCCGGGTGATCCCCAAGGTCCTTCAACACAGTCGCCGCTGCGCGTCCGCGTGGATTTGCCTTTTTATCCGCAATCACGGAGACGGCCCGGTTAAGACCGACCTCGAACACCTCATCCACATTATCAAGATTGGCGTAAACGCCATCATGCAAAACAAAAGGCCCGTAGCGTCCGATGCCAGCGCTGATCTCTTTGCCGGTTTCAGGATGTTCGCCAACGATCCTCGGTAACGACAGCAGTTTCAGCGCCCCGGCGAGATCAATGGTCGCCGCGTCCCATCCTTTCGGAATGGAGGCACGCTTTGGTTTGCCCTCTTCGCCGAGTTGAACATAAGGGCCGAAACGGCCGGACTTGGCGGTGACATCAAGCCCCGTATCCGGGTCTGTGCCGAGCATGCGGTCGCCGTCATCGCCTGCGCCGCCATCGCCATCACCGTCCCCGGTTTGCGCGAGCTGTCGGGTGAATTTGCAATCTGGATAGTTGGAGCAGCCGATGAACGCGCCGAAGCGTCCCACCTTAAGGCTGATTTCGCCATCCTCACAACGCGGACAGGCGCGCCTTGGTGTGCCATCCTCTTTTTCTGGGAAAACGTGATCTTCAAGCGCTTCATTCAGGGCATCGAGCACCTCGGAAACGCGCAGATCTTTGATCTCATGGACATGGCCGGAGAAATCATTCCAGAATTCGCGCAAGATATCGCGCCACAACACATCGCCATTGGAAACCTTGTCAAGCTTCTCTTCCAAATCGGCGGTAAA
>JBCBTO010000108.1:0-6666 GCA_039818625.1 Pseudomonadota bacterium | reverse complement strand
GACACGTTATCGCTTTTATCGCATTGCTATGATATCGCGAATACGGGGCGATTTGGTATTCGAAAGGCGGGCTCGCAGATAACTGCAGCTCACCCGAGAAAGGATCAAAACGAGGTGATTTGATTTTGAGGTGGCAAAGGATAAAGAGCGTTAAGACAATGCCCCTTTTTACCTACGTCTCGGCACTTTTTCTTTATTTCTTAGTGCTGCTGATGCCAGCTGATGGTCTCGCTGCATCCGATCAACGGGCCAGTAAGGGACCGCTTCAGACGGCTTCGGTCGACACAACGCAGAAATCGGCCAGCTCGGGTTCGCCTACCGCAGAACGTGCGGCCAAGGTATCGAACCACGTGCGCGCTATTCATGTGGCGGGCGACGACCAATCCGTTCGCCTGGTCCTCGACATGGAAAAGAGTGTCGGCTTCAAAACGCGTCATGTGAAAGACCCTGCGCGTTTCATCCTTGATTTGTCGTCAACCGATTTTGCGATCGACGGCAACACCGCCAGAGGCGAGCCCGGATTCTTGAAAAAGCTGCGATACGGTCGCCTGAATGCGGGTGTTTCGCGACTGATCATCGAAGCAAACGGTCCGTTTCTGGTTCAACAGACATTTGCCGTGCCGTCGAAAGACGGAAAGCAAATACGCCTCGTCATCGACTTCAAGACGGTGAATGCGGACACATTTGAGACAGCGATCGCCCGGCAAGCCGAACTGGAACGTAAGTCTCTTCTGGCTGAGGAGCGCAAAAAACAGACGGTAGCAAAGACCGCGAAGGGTGACAGCGCAGCGACAAAACCACGCAGAAAGACGATTGTCATCGACCCTGGACACGGCGGCATTGACGGTGGGGCGACCGGAAAGGGTGGCGCACGTGAAAAGGACGTCGTGCTTAAGTTCGCCAAAACGCTGGCCCATGCGTTGAGCGCTGGCGGCAAATTCGATGTGAGATTAACCCGCGACGACGATGTGTTCGTGTCCCTTTCAAAACGGGTACGCTTTGCCCGCGACAAAAAAGCCGACCTGTTTGTCTCGATTCATGCTGATTCGTTCCCGCAGGACCGCACCGTGCGCGGTGCAACCGTCTACACCTTGTCCGACCGTGCTTCAAATGCCATGGCGGCTGCCATCGCGCGGCAGGAAAATAAGGCTGACTTAATCGCAGGTTACAGTGTCGACGAGGCTCCAAGCGATGTCGTCAACATCTTGCTTGATCTCACGCGCAGGGAGACGACAAATCTGTCTTTGTTGTTTGCAAAGCATGTCATTCGCGAAATGAAGCCAAAGATCCGCTTCTTCAAAAGACCCCATCAAACTGGCGCTTTTACAGTGCTTAAGGTGCCCGATATTCCCTCGGCACTGATTGAGCTTGGATACCTTTCCAATGCGAGCGATGAGGAACAACTGACATCGCCGGAATGGCGGGAGCGTACCGCTTTGCAAATCGCATCAACGATTTCGTCTTATTTCAACACCACGGCCTCTGGCCAGAGATAGGAGCACGGTGGTAACCATGAAGTGCATTTCAGAAAAGATCGAAGTGTGTTTTCCATGCCTCCATCTCGAATATTACTTATGATAGAATCGCGAAGTGCGGTATGCGCCTTAAATTCGACGCAAAAACAAAGCGTCTGACTTTCGTAAACGTTCGGGGCGGCACATTGATGTGTCTGGCGTTTCGAAAAAATATGTGGCCGGTGATGGCCGATATTCAGGGGCGGCGCTAAAGTGCCTGAAACCTTGTTTGGGAAATGCGGATGTTTTTGAGACTTTTCGGATATTTGTTCGGTATCGGCACAGTGATGTTCATTGTCGTTGCAGCGGGCGTTGCCTGGTATGTCAACGATCAGGCATCGGACCTGCCCGATTATGAGGTTTTGAGCCAATACGAACCGCCGGTCATGACGCGCATCCATGCGTCCGATGGTGCGCTCATGGCGGAATATGCAACACAGCGCCGCCTGTTTCTTCCAAGCCAGGCAATTCCCGACCTGCTCAAGGCCGCTTTCTTGTCGGCCGAAGACAAGTCTTTTTATGAACACGGCGGCGTTGACCTTCAGGGCATTGCACGTGCGGTTTTCGTCAACGTTGAAAACAAAATTCTTGGCCGAAACCGACGCCTGGTCGGCGCGTCAACGATTACACAACAGGTCGCGAAGAACTTTCTTCTCACAAGTGAGCAGAAATTCGAGCGTAAGGTTCAGGAACTACTGCTCGCCTTGCGGATTGAACAGACCTATTCAAAGGACAAAATTCTCGAGCTTTATATGAATGAGATTTTCCTGGGCCTCGGCGCTTATGGCGTTGGCGCAGCATCTCTCGTTTATTTCGACAAATCAGTCAGCGAACTTTCGCTTTCGGAGGCGGCCTACCTGGCTGCTTTGCCAAAGGCGCCGAACAACTACCATCCGTTCCGGCACACCGAGCGCGCAACCACGCGTCGAAACTGGGTGATTGACCGCATGGTCGCCAATGGGTTCATCGCGCCGGAAGTAGCCGAAAGCGCGAAGGCTGAGCCGCTGAGCGTGCGTCCGCGCTCGACTGGTACGAAGCTTTTCGCGTCCGATTACTTTGCCGAAGACGTGCGCCGGGAACTTTTGAAGCTTTACGGCGAAAAGGGTCTTTATGAGGGTGGGCTCTCCGTTCGAACGACCCTGAACCCGAAGCTGCAAGTGCTCGCTCGACGCGTTTTGCACGACGGCTTGACGAATTTTGATCGCAAGCGCGGATGGCGAGGACCTGAGACAACACTTCCATTAAAAGATGAATGGGGTAAGGAACTCGGCAAGGTCGACGCGCTGCGCGATGTGCCGGAGTGGAAGCTCGCTGTAGTCCTTTCAACTGATCAAAACGAGGCGCGCATCGGCCTGAAGCCGAGCCGCCTTGTCTCGGGCCGCTTGTCCGATGAACGCGTGGTGGGACGTATTCCGCTCTCACAGATCGAATGGGCAAAATGGGCCATCGGTGAGCGGCGCGGTATTGCCGTATCGGCACCGGATAACATTTTGTCGGTCGGCGACGTGGTCTACGTCCAGCGCCTGAGCCGGGACGGAGATGTGTACGCGTTAAGGCAGAAGCCTGAAATTGAGGGCGCTGTCATCGCGATGGATCCATTCACTGGCCGCGTTCTGGCCATGGCGGGCGGCTTCAGCTTTGCAGACAGCGAGTTCAACCGCGCGACCCAGGCTTTCCGGCAGCCGGGGTCATCGTTCAAGCCATTTGTTTACGCAGCCGCTCTCGACAATGGATACACCCCATCTTCCGTGGTGCTCGACGCCGAATTCGAGATCGACCAGGGCGCGGGGCTCGGGATTTGGCGTCCACAGAACTACGGCAAGAAATATTATGGTCCGTCCACGCTGCGCCTCGGCATCGAACGTTCGCGGAACGTCATGACCGTGCGCCTTGCAAAAGACATGGGCATGCCACTGGTGGCGGAATATTCCCGCCGCTTCGGCATTTATGACAATCTGTCTCCGGTGCTCGCCATGTCACTTGGGGCAGGCGAAACGACGGCCTTGCGGATGGTATCTGCCTATTCCGTGCTCGCAAATGGCGGCCGGAAGATCGCGCCAACCCTGATCGACCGTATTCAGGACCGCTATGGCAAAACCATCTACAAGCACGATGCGCGCATCTGCGAGGGATGCGAAGCGGAGACATGGCAACAGCAAGCCGAGCCGACGCTGATCGATAATCGCGAGCAGGTCCTCGACCCCATGACAGCCTACCAGATCACGTCGATGATGGAGGGAGTGGTGCAACGCGGAACGGCGACGGTCGTTAAAGACGTCGGCAAGCCGATTGCCGGTAAAACCGGCACCACGAACGATGAAAAAGACGCTTGGTTCGTGGGCTACTCACCAGACCTCGTGGTTGGCGTTTACATTGGCTACGATACGCCGCGTCCAATGGGCCGTGGCAACACAGGCGGACAGCTCGCCGCTCCGATTTTCACGTCCTTCATGCAAGAGGCTCTCAAAGAAAAGCAGAGCGTTGAATTCCGCGTGCCAAAGGCATCAAGCTCATCCCGATCAACCGGAAGACCGGCTTGCAATCGGCGAGCACCGAAGACGTGATCCTTGAGGCATTCAAGCCCGGGACGGCCCCGCCGAACCAGACCGACGTGATCGGGTTCTCGTCCGCGCTCGGCGCGCCGATTACATCGACCCCGGAAGCGAGCAGGGCGATCGTGTCCGGAACGGGTGGGCTCTACTAGCCCGCCGCTGTTGCGGGCTTGACGGGCCGGGTGAAGTGGGTATTTTCCGACCCTACTTCACCGCTGATCCTGCGTTGAAACTCACAAAAAGACCGAGACACCAAGCCCATGCGTGCAGAGACACAGGCTGTCGTTGATGAAATCGAGCAAGCTCTCAGCTTGCTGAGGAGGCATCTTTGACTGGGACACCGCTCAAAAACGCCTGGCTGACCTCAACGAGAAAGTTGAAGATCCCAATCTCTGGGATGACGCGGCCAATGCGCAGAAGGTAATGCGCGAACGTCAGCAACTGGATGACCAGATTGCGACTGTTACCAAGATGGAAACGGACCTTTCCGACGCGGTAGAACTCATCGAACTTGGTGAGCTGGAAGATGATCAGGATGTCGTCGAAGAAGCGGAAAAGACCCTTTTTGATATGAAAGAGCACGCGGAGCGGCGGCAGGTGGAAACACTGCTTTCGGGCGAGGCCGACCAGAACGATACCTATATCGAAATACATTCCGGCGCGGGCGGCACCGAAAGCCAGGACTGGGCGCAGATGCTCACCCGCATGTATACGCGCTGGGCGGAGCGCCAGAAATTCAAAGTCGAGATTCTCGAAGCACAGGATGGCGAAGAGGCGGGTCTCAAATCGGCAACCCTCCTGATTAAGGGCCACAACGCCTACGGCTGGGGCAAAACCGAATCGGGCGTTCACCGGCTTGTACGCATCTCGCCCTTTGACAGCCAGTCGCGCCGCCACACGAGTTTTGCGAGCGTGTGGGTCTATCCGGTCATCGACGATTCCATAGAGATCGATGTCGCCGAAAGTGATGTGCGCATTGATACATTCAGGGCATCGGGCGCTGGCGGTCAGCACGTCAACACAACCGATTCAGCCGTGCGCATCACGCATATCGAAACCGGGATTGTCGCGCAGTGCCAAAACGGTCGCTCGCAGCACCAGAACAAGGCGACCGCGTGGGCGATGCTGCGCGCGCGCCTTTACGAAGAGGAGCTGAAGCGCCGCGAGGAAGAGGCGAACGCGGAGGCTGCAACCAAAACCGAGATCGGGTGGGGCCACCAGATACGCTCTTACGTGTTGCAGCCCTACCAGATGGTGAAGGATTTGCGCACCGGTGTTGAAAGTGGCAACCCGCAGGCAGTCCTCGATGGCGATCTTGATCAGTTCATGGAAGCAGCCCTTGCGCACCGCGTCTATGGGTCCGACACCGTCGTTGAAGATGTCGACTGACGCCTCGGTTTTTCCATGAAACGCGCGGATGTAGGGCGTCGCCAATGACAAAACAACTTGCTGCTGCCAGAAGGGCTCTTACCCATATCCACGAAAAACTCGCCCTTCAAATGGGTTTCGAACTGTGGGATCAAAGCGGTGTGCCGGACGACTGGCCAAAGGCAGAGGGGCGTCTCACAATCCATATAAACGATCCCGGCGTTGTATCGTCACTCCTGAGGCGGCCCAAACTCGATACAATCATTGATCTTTGGGTGACAAAGCGCCTTGACCTGTCAGGCGGCGACTTTTTTGATCTGGCAGCAGCGCGCCCGCAAGGAAAATCGAAGAAGCTTGCCCGTTCGCTATCAAGAGGCTTGCTCGCGAAATCAGCTTTGCCGTTTGCCTTCGCCTCCAAGGGGCGTGGGCGGGAAAACGCGCCAAAGGGCGAGGGCGCCCGAGACGGGAGCGAAGCGTCGAACAAGAAGAACATTCAACACCACTACGATGTGTCGAACGCTTTTTACGAGCTCTTTCTGGACCGTGAGATGCTCTACACCTGCGCCTATTTCACCGACTGGGAGAACTCCATCGATCAGGCTCAACAGGACAAACTGGAAATGATCTGCCGGAAGCTCCGTTTGCGGCCAGGCGACCGGCTCTTGGACATCGGCTGCGGCTGGGGCGCGCTCATTTGCTATGCGGCTGAGCATTATGGTGTCACGGCCCACGGGGTCACGCTGTCGGAAGAGCAGATCGCGAAAGGCCAGACCCGCATCCAAGAGCGTGGCTTATCGGACAAAGTGTCGATCGAGTTGAAGGACTTTTCAAAACTCGAGGGCACTTACACGAAAATAGCTTCAATCGGCATGTTCGAGCATGTCGGCTTGAAAAACCATGCGGGCTATTTTTCCGCCGTCAAACGTCTGCTTGAGCCGGGCGGTGTGTATTTGCACCACGCGATCACGCGACCGGGCAAAGTGACGGATAAAAAATTCAACAGGAAGCCTGCAGAATACAAGGCGATTTTGAAGAATATCTTCCCTGGGGCAGAACTCGACCATATCGGGATGAGCCTCAGAAACCTTGAAGCCCACGGATTTGAAATCCACGACGTGGAAGGGTGGCGTGAACATTACGCGCTGACGACAGAACACTGGGCGCGCCGCCTGATGGCGAACAAAGACGCGGCCATTGCCGAAGCGGGAGAAGAAATCTACCGCATGTGGATT
>JBCBTO010000107.1:312-6737 GCA_039818625.1 Pseudomonadota bacterium | reverse complement strand
GGTGCCGCAATGGGGCTCGGTCAGGTTCATCGTGCCGGACCACTTGCCCGCCATCATGTTCGGCAGATAGGTCGACCTTTGCTCTTCATCGCCATGGGCGTAGATCGCGGCGATTGCGCCTTGGGTCAGGCCCGGATACATGCCCCACGCCATGTTGGCAGCGGCGACATATTCGTTGGCAGCGGCGTTTAACGTATAGGGCAAGCCCTGACCGCCATATTCCGGGTCGTGCGACATGCCGACCAGACCGAGTTCGGCAAACTGTTCGTATGCTTCCTTGAAGCCTTTCGGCGTCGTGACGGATGCATCGTCGTGGCGCGTACACCCTTCCTGATCACCTGTCTGGTTCAGGGGTTGCAGGACTTCCTCACAGAATTTGCCTGTTTCCGCGAGAATTGCTTCCACCATATCCGGCGTCGCGTCTTCAAATCCCGGCAGGTTGTTGTACCGGTCCATTTTGAGGACGTCGTTCAGTATAAAAAGCGTGTCTTCCACTGGGGCCTTGTAGGTCGGCATGTCCTTCTCCCGTAATTGACGTTGACGTAAACGTCAACTTTGCCATGACATATCCATCTCGCCTGCTTTTTTCAATAGGTCTTCCCTAACGACAGATGGATTTTTTTCGTCCGCATGCTGGTTTCCTCCGAACCGCACTGCAAGTGACGCACAAAAACCGAGGCCTTCAAAGAAAATTCGCTTAAGCGCGTCAATAGACCTCGAAAATAACGGTTTCAGAAGATCAATTGAAGCTGGAAACCGCTTACGGCCTACAAAATTGATTACGAGCTTGAAGGCGACGCATTTCAGATCATGCGCCGCCCAAACAAAAGGGGCGCTCCGAAGAGCGCCCAGGTTGCTATTCCGCTGCTTCTGTCTGGCCTTCTTTTTCGACCAACATACCTTCTACGATGTTGACCGTCCGGGACAGTTCGTCGATTGCTTGTTCGACATCTTGTTTTTGTTTTTCGAGCAGCTTTATTTGTTCATTGAATTTTTTCAAAGAGACTTTGAGCTGGGTCGCCTGACCATCTTTCAGGTCATAGAGATCCAACATCTCTCTGATTTCCTTCAACGAGAACCCAACGCGTTTACCCATGATGACAAGTTTCAACCTCGCCCGGTCGCGACGACTGTAAATTCGCGTCACCCCCTCACGACGTGGGTTGATGAGGTTCTTGTCTTCATAGAAGCGCAAGGTTCGTAAGCTCACGCCAAATTCCTTGGCGAGATCTCCAATCGTGAATGCCATTTGCCGTCTCCAGCGTTGCTCTATTTTAGGCTGAGCAGGCCTGCATATATTGCTGTTATTTTTAGTCGCCAGTCACCAACCCGACAAATCGCTTCGGCGGGAAGGCACTTTTGGCATCACTTTTTGAATTGGATGCCGTGGTAATTAGCAACTATAGTTCACCGCGGCAACGAGCGGTGTTCTACAGCACAGCATGGTTGACGTAAAGGTCATCCATATCAGGCTTTGAGATTAATACTTTAGACTAATTTGATACATTTTTGAAACCGAAATGCCGATTCCATCGTTTTGCGCAGCGTTATTCGGCCCGTTAACCGTCCATTTACCATGTTTGGCTGAATGTGGATCGTGGGGCTGCCGCGCGGGCGCGATTCGGCATTTGGCTGGTTGGGACCGCCGCAAGGCAGGCTAACGCGGATCACATCGTACGTGATGTGAACGCGGTCACTTGCGGGAGACAATCGTGAGCACGGGACGCGCATCAGCATTTTTTCAGTCCGACGACCTCGATGTGGAGCGCGTCGCCGAGGAGGCTGCCCAACAAGCCGGGAAATCCGTAGAAGCGTGGCTGCACGACCTCATCCTGGAACAAGGCGGGATTGATATGGCGGCAAACCTAGATGAAAGCGCGATGGCAGAGCATGACGACGCGTTGTTCGACCAACTCGCCGCGCGGGTCAAAACACTTGAATCCGCCCTTGATCGCGCGTCGCCCGATCCACTGATTGCACGCGCCGCACCTCCCCGTTCTCAGGCATCAAGCCGCAAAAGCAATCAAGAGCATCGCTTGGCGACTATGCTTAAAACGATCGATCTTCTGGAGCAGAAATTGTCAGACAAAAGCGCAGCTGCGCAAGCCCATCAAGCCGGCATGAACACTGGTAGCAACACCGGTAGCAATGATGGGCAGGCCGAACGGCTGAAGCGACTGGAGATGCAACTCGGTTCCATCGAAACGCACCTGCGCGAGGTCGCAACACAGGCGTCCAGCCAAGATGCGGCCGCCGAGGAGGTTATGGATGTGCCATCCAGACGCCCGCGCACACCGAAACCGCAACGTCCAAAGGGCCCGGCATCGAGCGCGGACGGACGCCGTGCCTACGACGAGACCCTCTCATCCATCGCCCAATCGCAAAACGGTTTCAGGGTCGATAACGTGACTTACAAGCCAAAGGATCGGCCCGTGCGCTCAGGTGCTGGACGTCGGGGTTCCGACAAGCATTTCGAGACTCTGTCGCAAAAAATCGACGTCTTGCAGGAAGGCATGCCAGACCTCAACCGACTTTCCGAACTCGGTCGAGAGTTTTCCACCCTGCGCGAGGAAATGCTGACCGGTCAGCGCGCGACCATGGAAACGGTCTTCGCAGATGTTCAATCGCTGCGCGACACGCTCTCGCGCATGCAGGTCGACCTCGCAGACAGGCTGGATGATCAAAGGCTCGCGGGCCTCGAACAAGATATTAATCGCGTTGCCGAATTTCTGGTGCAATCTCCGGACCTCACGGCAGTTCCAGCGACACTGTCGCAACTGTCGCATGATGTCAGCCGCATTTCTGACGGCATTCTGGCGGCCATGGACAAGACTGAGACGTCCGCCCGCGAACAGCGCGACCAGTTAGGGCGGCGGCTTGATGAAAGCCTGAAGGGTCTCCGCGACGAAATCATCGCCCATGTGAAGGTCAACCGGGACAATCCGACCGCGTCTGTGCCCGCACATTTTGAAGAGCGCCTTATCGACATTCAAAGCCAGATTGTCGGGCAGATGGGCAACATCCAAACCCATGTCGAAGGGTTGCGCGGGCAAGTTTTCGATATGGAAGACGCATTGCTGCGGGATGTTCAAAAGGAACTCAAATCCGGCACGGAAGCGCTGGTGAGAAGCGTTGATCCGAAACTCACCCGCGGGTTCAACGACCTCAAAGGCCAGCTTGACCAGCGCATTGATGCACTCAAGACCCATGTCAGCAAGATGGACGCCGGTCTTCGCGGCGACATCACTGCGCAACTCAAATCGAGCGCCGGGCGGGTGGCGCAGGATCTTCAGCCGCAGCTTGATCAGCGGTTTGGCGAAATCAAACACCGCCTTTCCGGCTCACAAAGCCATATGGACAAAGTTCTCGAAGACCTGCGCGGGCGGGTGGCCAAGCTTGATAGCGGGCTGCGCCACGAAATGGTTGAGCAGGTCAATGGCGGCGTTGCCAAGCTCGAGGAGCGACTGGAGCCCAAGCTCAATGATCGCTTCAACGATCTCAATACCAGCCTTCAAGGCATGGAAAGCCATCTGGACCAATCGGTTGATGCCATTCGCGGACAGATGTTTGACGTTGGAAACCGCGTTATCGCCGCAACGGAGCGCCTTGAGGCTCTGAGCGAAACGCGCGGCGGTGAAGAGGATCTATCGGACCAGCTGACGGCCATGGAAAAGCGCCTTGTCGATGCCGCTGAACGGTTGGAACAGGCAAGTGTGCGGGCGGCGGAATCGCAAGGGGAGGTGCCGGCAGCCCTGTTGCAGATGCCGACGCTTCCAGACAATCTTCTCACAGAAGATATGCTCGAACAGCGCATCAATGCGCTTTCGGATATGCTCTCGATCCGTTTGGCGGACACAAAGGCGCAGGTCTCGTCCGAAGATCTCGAACGGCTTGTCACCCATGACGATTTGCGCGGTGAACTCAACCAACTCACCCAGATCATTACAGGTGAGCTGCAAAAGGCGACGCAGCCAGCAGATAGTGCGGCTGACACGCCATCTTGGGTGCTTTCGAGCGATCATTTCGACGCGCGCCTCGATCAACTCGCCGACAAAATCACCGCCACCCTTAAAGATCTTGAGGTTGGACGCGGGGAGATGCCTGACGATCTTGTAACAGAAGATCGCCTGCGCAACGGTTTGACAAATCTTGCTGCGCATCTGACGAACCAGCTGACGGCCGGCCAGTCCGATGTGATGTCGCGGCTGGAGACAGCCATCCAGGCTGGGGAAAGCGGATCGGGCGTCGATGGCGCTGAACTCGCCGCCCTTATCCGCCAGTCTGCGGAAGACACTGTCAATCGCCTACAGACCGCCTCGGCATCGCCGGAGACCGCTGATCTCGCGGACCTGCGGCGCGATTTCAATGACTTGCGCGCAGCATCAACCATTCTTTCCGATGAAACACGGTCGTCGTTCTCAACGGTTCAGGACATCTTGCAGCGCGTCTCCGGACAGCTCACCGCGCTTGAAGAAAAGCAGGTCGAGTTGTCACAGACAATGACCGCTGAGCGTCCGGTTGTGGTTCAAACCGCTGTGGAAGCGGAAGTCGACGCCCCAGCGGCGCCAGCGTCTGACGAGGAAGAACTGGTTCTCGAACCGTCCGCTCCAGACGCGCCGCAAGCGGCAAAGGACGTGGTTCCCGCGCCCGTGGAGGCGGCCAGCGATCCCGAAGAGGACGTGTTCGCGCGGATGCGCCGCCATGTGAAGGCGCGCGACCCCGATGCGCCTCTTTTGCAGCCTGGTGAGGACGACGTACCGCTTGCGCCCGGTAGCGGACGCCCGGCGATGGCGGCACCTGCCGAACAAGAGCCAAATGCATTTGCCACTGATGATGCGGCGGACCCGAACCCACCGCAATCAAAAACCAAGGCGGATTTCATCGCCGCCGCCCGTCGGGCCGCTCAAGCGGCTGCTGCCGAAGAGGCGGCTTTGGAGATCGATCCGGGCGCAAAACCATCATCCCGCAAATCTCTTGCGTCAATTCGCGAGCGTATCAACGAGATCGCGCGCGGCGCCGGCTCAAAAGCGCCTGACCCTGCACCAGACCCGGTCGAAGATACCGCTCCTTCTGTTGATCCATCGGATACAGCTGAAGCGACAGTTGAAATTCCGGCTCAAGGGGGCGATGAGGCCTTAAAAAGCGATGCGGGCAATGACGCATTTGAGGGTTTGACGACTGCGGACTCTTTTACCGAGCCCGAAGATGCGGAAATGGTCTTTGAGGAGCCACGCAAAGGCTCACTGAAGCGCAAACTCTTGATGCTCGTGCTCGCAGCGGCGATCGCAGGGCCCGCTTACATTCTCTATAAGAACGACGTTGTGGAGCTCTACAAGGGCTTGATGACCAGCAATGTGCCGGATGCGGCGGCGATTGCACCGGGGTCAACGACGGCTCCTGATGCTCCGGCCTTTGTGACGGAGCCAGTTGCTGATCCCAATCTTCCCACCGCACAAGACGGAGCTGCTGAGGTTCAAAACCCGGCCGTTGCATTGCCATCGGGCGACGCGCAGTCCGGGCTTCCTTTGCCATCCGCTGATGTGAACGATACGGTTTCAGGCACCTCCGGCGACGCCATCGGTGACACAATTGAAGTCGACGCGACGACAACTCAATCCATTTCCAGCGATGGTGGCCTGCCCGCTGACGTCGGATTGCCGGGCTTTTCCATCTATAATGCGCTCGAGGACCTTCCCGAAGGCCTCATGACCACCAAGCTTGCCTCCGCGCTCGACCAACGCGATCCAAAAGCCTATGCGGAGATCGGACGGCGTTTCAGCGAAGGTGTCGGTACGCAGCGCGATCTGAAACAGGCCGCCTATTGGTATGAACAGGCGGCGGCGCAAAACCTTGCGGTTGCGCAATTCCGCGTTGGCACGCTTTACGAAGACGGCCTTGGCGTTCCGCGTGATGACGAAGTCGCACACCAATGGTATCGCCGGGCTGCTGACAACGGCAACGCGCGGGCCATGCATAATCTCGCGGTTGGATACGCAGAAGGTGCTTTCGGACAGCCCGATTTCAAACGCGCCTATGAATGGTTCACCAAGGGTGCGGCTTACGGCATCACGGACAGCCAGTTCAATCTCGGCATTCTTTATGTTCGCGGCCTCGGTGTCGAAAGTGATTTGAAAGAAGCCTACAAGTGGTTTGACGTCGCGGCGAAATCCGGCGACCGGGATGCGGCGGGAAAACGCGACGAAGTGGCCAAGGCTTTGTCCGGCGACGCGCTGACCGAAGCGAAGGCGATCAGCCGATCCTGGCAACGCCTGCCGTGGGACGTTGAGGCCAATGTTATCACACCAAATCCCAGCGCTTGGGCCGATGAGGCAAGCGGGAGTAGTGCTGACAGCGCGTTGATCCGCGAGGCGCAAACCCTGCTCTCCGGCCTTGGTTTTGATGCGGGATCAGCGGACGGGCTTGTC
>JBCBTO010000107.1:0-302 GCA_039818625.1 Pseudomonadota bacterium | reverse complement strand
CGGCGCGAAGACGACTGCGGCCGTGAAGCAGTTTCAACGCGAGTCAGGCTTTCCGCAGACCGGCGTAATTGACCAAAAGCTCATAAGCGCCCTGAAAGATCTTACGGGCTAAAACTCATAGCCCGGCGGCGGTGTGCTGGCGGTCTTCTCCTTCGACTTGCACAAATCGGCAATGACGCAATTGCCGCATTCGGGCTTGCGCGCCTTGCAGGTGTAGCGACCGTGCAAAATCAGCCAGTGATGGGCGTAGAACTTGATGTCGTCCGGAATGATCCGGTCGAGGGCCAGCTCCACATCGAGCG
>JBCBTO010000106.1:0-6770 GCA_039818625.1 Pseudomonadota bacterium | reverse complement strand
TAGGTTCCGGTTTTGCGTTTCTCTGCGACGAAGCGTTTCATTTCATCCGGTCCGGACAAGCCAACATTGAAGTCTCCATCGGTTGCCAGAATGATGCGTGCCTTTTCCCCGTCATCCGCCATACCGTCTGCCATGTCATAGGCCTGCTTCAGGCCAGCGTGGCCCGCTGTTGAACCGGATGCGCCGAGAGTATCGAGGGCCTGTAAAATCGCCTGTTTGTCGGCTGCTGCCGTCGGCTTCAGCGCAACGCCTGCGCTGCCCGCATAAGTGACGATGGCGATCTTGTCTTCCGGGCGGAGCGTCGACAAAAGCAATCGGAAAGACTGTTTCAGAAGGGGCAGTTTATTCTGATCCTGCATGGAGCCGGATGTGTCGATCAGAAAAACGAGGTTGAGGGGTGGGACCTCTGCAAGCGGTACGGCATAGCCCTGAATGCCGATGTGCATGAGTTTCGTATCCACATTCCACGGCGTCTCCATGATCGAAACGGAGGTCGAGAATGGCACGTCGCTCGTGGTCGGCGCCGGATAGTCATAATCGAAGTAATTAATGAGTTCCTCGACGCGCACTGCGTCCGGATGCGGCCACTGCCCGGCGTTGAGAGCGGAGCGCACATAGGAGTAAGAGGCCGTGTCGACATCAATCGAGAAAGTCGACACCGGTTCCTGGGTCACGCTTTTCATCGCGTTTTGGTCGATGTCCGGAAACTGCTCGCGGTTCGTCGTGGTGTCCCGTATCGGTCGTTCAATCGCGGGCAGTTGGACCGCGCGTTCTGCGGCAGGGCGGTTTTGAACCGTGAGGCCTTGTGTGGCCTGAACCTTCCCAAATTGCTGCACAGCACCTGCCGGTCGCCCGGTAAAACCGCTCGGTGCGGGGGCTGGTGCCGATGCTACATCGTTTGAAGTCGATGGTTTGCTTGTCAAACCGGGGAGGATCTCGGGGCGTTCGCCCGCTTGACCTGCCAAAGTTTCCGAAAGGCGTTGTCTTGATTTTGAAAGCGTCTCGGTCGACGCGGCTTCCGGCTGAACGGCACGGTTTTTCGGCGTCGTAAGATCGATATGTTGCAGATTTTGCGTGACGCCGAAGGCGACGACAAGGGCCGCGACAGATGTCGTGCCAATGAGCACGGGGCGGGCGGTGACGTGATCAAACATTTTGATTGCTCCTTTGAAAAATCCGGATGCCTTTGCCATCCGATCCTTCATAGGACGCGTCGGGTCTTCTTTTTCTTGGACACGGCGCTCGAAATTTTCCATAGCGCGGGCAAGCGCCTGTGAGCGCGCCTCTTCCGACGGCGCCGGTGTTGCGCGTTTGAGCGCGTTTGACAGGTGTTCGAGGTCGCCGTGCTCGTTGGTCATCGTAGCATGTCCTCTGCTCTTGCCTGTTTTTTGAGGGCCTTTTTCACCGCGTTCATCCGCCAACTCACGGTGCCCGGCGAGATGCCAAGGCTTTGTGCGGCCTCAGCATGGGTCATGTCCTCGCCGATGACGAGGGCGACCGTCTCGCGCAAATCCTGATTGAGCGACCCCATCGCTTCCATCAACCAATTGAGTTCGGCCCGTGCCTCGGCGTCTTCCGTGCGCCGCATGCGCTCAACATCGCCCCAGCTTTCCGACGCACGCGTGCGGGTCTCGCGTTTGCGCAGCGCATCGCGTCCTGCATTGATGACGACGCGGTGAAGCCACGTCGTGAAGCGCGCGTCACCCTTGAAGCTTGTTATTTTCAGAGCCAAACCCGCACAGACGTCCTGGGCGAGGTCATCGGCTTCAAACTCCGACCCAAGCAGCCGGAAGGCCAGGCGATGGATTAGCTCGTAATGACGCGTGACGAGATCCGCGAAGGCGTTTGCATCACCCCGCTTTGCCCGCTCCACCAGCATTTCGTCACTTGGTTCCATCTGCATGACACTCTTTGGACGTGCCATGTTGCACGGTTCTTGGCAGCGCCTGCCACTTTTTTTAAGACTGTGTTTTCCGGCGGGTGGCTCACCCTGACGGCAGGCTTGCTTTTTGCGCGCTGCGTCTCTATGTGCGGTAAGGTGTTTTCCCGGCGATCTCGCCAACAACGGACTGGACCAACATGATTGCCGTTTTCGCAACCATCGACCTTATCCTGAGCCTCATCACCTGGATCGTGATCATAAGCGCGGTCTTGTCATGGCTGTTCGCATTCAATGTGATAAATCCATCCAACCAGTTTGTTTCCACGGTGGCGAATGCGCTTTATCAGATGACGGAACCGCTGTTGCGACCCATCAGGCGTTTCGTTCCACCGATGGGCGGGATGGACCTGTCACCGCTTGTGCTCTTGGTCGGCATCTTCTTCTTGCGGACATTTTTGCAAACGTCCGTCGCGCCCGCCGTTTTGGGCTGATACCCGCTTTAGGCGGCCTTAGCGCGCTCAATCGCTTGCGAAATCATGGCGCGGGCGCTTTCCGCGTCTTCCCAACCGGTGACCTTCACCCATTTGTCCTTTTCGAGATCTTTGTAATGCTCGAAAAAGTGGGCAATCTGCTGCAGCGTGATATCAGGCAGGTCCTGAACATTCACGATCGCCTCGTAGCGGCGCGTTAGCTTTGTTGTAGGGACCGCGATGATTTTTTCGTCCTGCCCCGCCTCGTCTTCCATGCGCAACACGCCGATGGGACGGCATGCCATAACGGCACCTGGAATGATTGGTCGCTGATTTGGCACGAGCACGTCGATTGGGTCGCCGTCATCCGACAATGTGTGCGGGACGAACCCGTAATTGCCCGGATACCGCATCGGGGTGTACAAGAAGCGGTCCACATACATGGTGCCTGCGGCCTTATCCATCTCGTATTTGATTGGCTCGCCGCCGACTGGAACCTCAATTAAAACATTCACTTCGTGGGGGGGATTGTCACCAATTGGTACGGCATCAAGGCGCATCGGAAACTCTCTGCTCGGCTCATAAGATGGCGCTGGTGTACGTCAGCTTGCGCCGTGATGCAATTCCTTTGTGCATTGCAGCATGGTGATCGTTTCTTGGTCAGCGTTTGAATGTCCAGATCTTGTTGAGCCCGAAGGTGATCGTAATCAGAAGTGCAGTTACGATGACCTGCGCCAGAAGATAAGGCAGGCCCGCAGGTCCGGTCAGTAAAGCCATGAGGCTCATGTTGGCGACGAGGGCCAGAAGGGCGACGGTCATGAAGCGGGGCAGGGCCTCGATATGCGCGCGGTCCGAGTGGAACGTGAGTGTTCGATTGAGGCCGTAGCTCACGATGGCACCGACAAAGGCACCAAGGCCTGATGCTGAGACGGGCGACATCGCCAAGCCTTCGACACCAGCGATCAAAACGACATAGTGTGACAGTGTTGCGACCGCGCCAACCGCTAGGAATGACGCAAACTGAGATATCACTGCGCCCCCGCCCCATCGGTGAAGGATGCGGGGAGGAGGCCATCGAGCACTGCGTTCAGGTTGTCCGCCATCAAGAGATTGAACCAGAATCTGACACGGTGTTCACCCGCTGGCAGCGACACCGCCCGGAACAGGTCGTCGACCTTTTGAAGCTCCATCGGTACTTCATCGACATCGACGTGCCAGCCCGGATAGTGAAACTCTCTCAGCACCAGTGTTGCGGGTTCTTCCGTGGTGACTGTGACGTGGATTGCGGTCTGCCCGTAGGAGACGATCTTGACTGCGCCATCTACCCGGTTGCCGTTTGCGTCGATGAGCATCGCGCGCGGCTCAGCATTCGGGTTTTCATAAAGAAAAGCGGTCTTTTGGCCCCATTGTGCGGTTTCCAGAAGCGTCAACTGGCCTGGTTCCAGGGTCGGATCGATGGTCTCTATGGGTTTGCCGGTCACGATGTAGCGAATGCCGAGTTCGTTGGCCATAGCGCTGCCATAGCCTGTCATCTTGTCGCCGAACGTCCGGCGGTTCCCGGCATTGTTTTGCATGCCTGGGCCGATGTGTCGGGCAAAGCTTCCGAGCCGAATGGGATTGTAGCCGAGAACATTTGCGATGCCAGCAGCTTGACCGATGTTCTGGACTGTCGGTCCAAGGCCAAGGGTCTCAACCCGCCAAGGTGCGCCTGTGGGATCTTGCGCCGAAAGACGTGGCAGAAGTTTTGAAAAGACCGCATTGTCCTGGGGTGTTTCCAAAGCTTGATACGCGTCGGGCGGTCTTGCGTTCGCGCTGATGCCGGACGTGTGATAAAGAAGGTCAGTGGTTGCGAACACGAGCAATGCTGCGAGTAAGAGCGGCTTTCGCGCGGGCGTGTTTTTGATGAGAAGCAAAATTACCACGAAAACCAGCATTGCGACCGCGAAGACTGCAGACCCCCTTATGAGATAGTCGACTTTGTCACGTTCGATGGTGAGGAGACCAATCGGCACGGCAATCGCAAGCGTGGTGAGGACAATGATGACGATTGCCGGCCATCTCAAAGGTGGCGTCGGTTCACTGATCGCGCGGTGGAGCAAAGCGCCGGTCAAAAGGCTTATTGCAAATCCTAAAAGGAACATCCCATCGGCGGGGCGTCGGAAGAGATCGACACCCGGGACGCCCTCATAAAGCAACGCGAACAATGGCGTGTAACGGCCGAGTGCATAAACGAGGAGAAAAACAGCTGAGACTGTGAAAAATCTCACGCCTTTCTGGAACAATCTGCCGTGGGCGAGGCCGTGCCAGACGATGAGCAGGACTGGCAGCGCACCCATGTAAAAATGCAACATGCCGCGATGCATAAGCAGGTTTTCGCCGCCCCAGGAAAAGCTTGCGGGTCCCCAATAATCACCCGCCTGACGCAATGAGCCCAGATATTCCGGCATGAGTAACGAGATAAGGGCCACTACGTGGACTGACTGCCAGCTTGCCTCCTCAAGCCCAAAGTTTGGACGGTTCGAATGATCTGCCAGTTGGATCAACAAGAGGAACGGGACGGCGAGCATCGCGATGGCCATAAGGCCGCCAAACACCACGGGCCAGTGCTGCTTCAACACATAACGTTTGCGGCGGACGATCAGGTCTGGAATGAGGCGGGTCAGCCAATAAAGGAAGAGAAACCAAGCGCCCAGATAAGCGACGTGATTTCTGTCAACAAGCATGAGGCCGAGGGGGGCTGCAAAGGCGATCCCGCGCCACAGACGCCCCTTCTGGATGAGTGTATCGAGACGCCAAAATGCGATTGCGAGCCACATGTAGCTGACGGTCATTAAAAGATGCTCGAGCCTTAGCGTCGCCGCTCCGCCCATCATGTACGTGATGGCGGCGATGAGAGCTGCTTCGATGCGCCAGCCGCGTCCGATGCCGAAGGCGAGGATGGCGAGGGCGCCCGCGAGAAGGTGGGCCAGGTGTACGATGTCGACTAGATACATGGTTGGGGCGGCACTCATCAAAGACGGAACCCAGAAGGTTGGCGTCCATAGCGTCGACTGAGGGTCCGCGATCATTGGAAAACCAGCGTAGTGGTATGGGCTCCAGGCCGGGTTCTCTCCCGCATGCCACGAGGCCGCGACGAATTTGATCATCGGGTAGAAATGGTTCTTCGCGTCAAAGGGAATAACTGCGTCGCCTGAGAGCCAGGGCCAACAGAATATGACCCAAGTCACAGTCAGCGCGGCGCATGCTATCAATGTCCGACGGGCGGAGGAGTGTCGCATGGATGGGACCGCACGGTTTTGGTTAGAAATCAACCAATCGTGTTATGACGCGATCTTGCGAACTTTTCCAGTGGGGTGGTTTTCTTCTTCGAGCGTGTCAAAGCCCAGCTTTTCCTGCACGAGGTAAAGCGGGCGTTGTTTCACTTCGGTCAAAACGCGGCTTAAATATTCGCCAATGATGCCAAGACCGAGCAATTGTACGCCGGAGAACAGACAGATGGCGACCATGAGCGACGCGTAGCCCGGCACGTCGCTGCCGAGGATCAGCGTTCTCAGCATGATGAATACGCCGAAGGCGACCGACGGGATCGCGAGGAACAAGCCGACATAGGTCCAGACTTTAAGCGGTAACGATCCAAAGGCAGTGATCGCATCCATGGCGAAGTTCGTGAGTTTCGCAATGCTCCAGCGCGATTGGCCGTGGGCGCGTGGCGCAACCTCAAACGGGACGGCGACCCGCGAAAAGCCGACCCATGCGTAAAGACCTTTTGTGAAGCGTTCGCGTTCCGGTAGGAGCAACAAAGCGTCGACCACTTTGCGGTCGATCAGCAGGAAATCGCCGAGGCCCTCCATCAGTTTAACCTGAGAGATGGTGGCGAAGACGCTGTAAAAACTTTTGGCGAGGGTGCGGCGCAGGAAGCTTTCGCCGCTGCGTGACTTTCTCGCGCCATAGACAATGTCCGCACCGTCGCGCCATTTCCCTATAAAGTCGGGGATGATTTCCGGCGGGTGCTGGAGGTCGGCATCGAGCTGCATGACGGCGTCGCCCGCCGCGTGGGCGAGGCCCGCATTGAGCGCTGCCTCTTTGCCGAAGTTCCGGCTGAAGCGGACGAGTTTCAGGCCGTCAACCTTGCCGATGTAGGAGGAAATCCGGGTGCAGGTGTCGTCAACGCTGCCGTCGTCTACGAGGATGATTTCATAGGTGATGTTTTGCGCATCAAGGATCGGTACGAGGCGGGCCATCAGCTGCTGGATGTTTTTCGCCTCGTTATAGGTTGGAATCACAACAGAGAGTGTGGGCGCATTTGTTCTGTCAATGCTGCTTTGCGAAAGCACTGAACGACCCTGCGTCAGTGCTGGATGTGGTGTTAGCATGTTTGCCCCCCAAAAACGCCTGACTGGGGCTCCCTGTCTTTAACA